>JAYUZN010000001.1:0-3779 GCA_043751755.1 Bacteroidota bacterium
CCTTTTTCCCCAAATTTTGTAGAAAAAGTATCGCTTGAAAATTGATGTTTTATGAAAAACCGATAACGGCAAATTTTAGGGTAAAAGTTCTTTGGAAAGTAGGGATTTTACACAGGGCTAAAAATTTGCACAAGCAGAAATTTGGCACAAGGCTAAAAATTTGCACAAGCAAAGATTTGGCGCAAGGCTAAAAATTTGCACGAAGCAAAAATTTAGCGCAAGGCTAAAAAATTGCACGAAGCAAAAATTTAGCGCAAGGCTAAAAATTTGCACAAAGCAAAAATTTTGGGGAAAGTAGTGCATTTCGCAGAAAAAATTTCACAAAAGTTTTTTATTTCGTTAAAAATGTATATTTTTGCGTAGAAATATTGCTTGAAAGTTGTGTGTAAGACGGATTAAACGGAAAGATTGGCGGATAAATACGGAAGCAGCACTTTTTATGAAAAATAAATAAATTTGCTAACATATTTACTTGAAATATGCGTTGAAAACGGATAAAACGGAAAGTGTGGCGGATAAAACGGAAGTAACTCTTTTTATGAAAAATAAATAAGGCTACTAACATTTATATTGCCGACCATAGCCGTTTTCCTACGCACGAAATCCTTGCTCAAAACGTCTACGGCGGGCAATATTTTCGTTATCGGAAAATACAAAACAAAAAAACTTAGAACAACGTATAATCAAAATTCGTTACTTACCAATTTTTAATATTATGAAACATTTTTTGTTGTTATTATCATTGTGTATTAGCACAATTTTAGCGGAAGCTCAAAGTACATGCGGCTTAGAAAAGCTAAGTATGGAAAAAATCATTTCCAACTCTGAGTACATTGTTGAGGGGAAAGTGATTAAAAGTGTGTCGTTTAGACGAGAGGAGAATATTTTTACGAAGAATACCATAAAGGTATTTAAACAGTTTAAGGGCGGCGATTTAACCCAAGAAATACAAGTCATAACTTGGGGGGGCGAAATAGAGGGGGAGTATCAAGAATACAACAATTTATTGCGCTTAAAAGAAGAACAAACAGGCGTTTTTTGCTTGATTCCTTCCAAAATCGTAGCGGGAAACTTTGACACGTATGGAAATGTGCAAGGTTTTTGGGGTTATTTTTCTCAAAATGGCATTTTACAAGCCAGAAACCCATTTTACACATTCAAAAATATTGGTACGGAACTATTTAAACGAATCGAAAAAGAAACAGGGAAGGCATTTGCTTTTATTCAAAAATCGGATTATGAAATAGCCTACGAGCGTAAATTGGGGAGTTTGCAATTATTATATGGTTGCGACGGCGTAGGAATTGAATACGGATTCAGAAATTTGAATGTGCAGCCAGGCGCAAATGCTAATTTGGCTTTTGATGTATGGGCAAGAACGATTTGGGGCAATTTTCAGTTGGCAGATGGAAATGTGATTCTTGAGTTTAATCCTGCGGTATTTGGGACGAATGTAGTAGCAAATGGCAAAGTAGTTGCTGCCAAAGGAAGTGCTATTTTGTCGCCAGATTATACGTTGTCCTTATCTGACCTTGCAACAAACCGATTTCAACTCCAAGCAAGTGCTACTTTTCCGCCTACAAACATTTTTATTCTTGATACAACGGGCGCAGATGTGTTTCATATCGAATTAGATATAACCAATATTTTTCAAAACCCTGATATTACTTTTGATGAAACAGCTATGACAGGGCTAAGTCAATATTACGATTCGCTTGTAAATGGATATCTGCCTTTTGAATGTTTGCTTGCGCAAGATTCTCTTTCGGATATGGAAGGGATAGCTCTTACAAATATTTTTGATTTTTATCCTGATACGATTGCTGCGGGAACAGGGCAGATACTGACGATTGTAGGAACAGATTTTGGGGCTGACCGAATAGGAACATTTAGTGGATATGTGGCATTTACGGACGATACAAGAGCTGATAATACAGGTACAATTTTTAATACCCTTATTTTTCCCTTAGATACAGATTACTTGCTTTGGTCGGATACCCTTATTATGGTTAGAGTGCCGTCTAATGTAAATAGTGATTCATTTCGTACCGCAGGAAGTGGTCCTATTACAGTGAAAAAGAAGGGAGCGTTTTCAACGCCCAAAGTAAGTACCGATATATTAACTATACCATATGCTGTATGGAATCGAATCTATCCCAATAATTTACCTACAGACACTTCTTTTACAGCAAGATTATATGGTCATAATAACTTAGGAGGATATGACATTTTTTACCAAACTGCATTTAGAAATTTAGTGGCTACTACGGGAGATGAAGAAGCCTTTACACGAGCTTTAGTAAAATGGCGTTGTAGTACTTATGTAAATTGGAAAAGAGTTGATGTTTCACCGCCTTTTGGTAGTCCACAATCTTGTTTTGTTAGTGCAAGTAACTTAGGGGCGGGTACAGTAACTACACTTGCTCAAACAGGGCATACTATATCTAATTGTAGTGGTAGTGGTTCTCCTATTCCTATTTCTAAGGGATTTGCAATTACTTTTAATAACACAATCACTTGGCACACTGATACAAGTACCGCTGTGCCCGCAGGAAGTCAGGATTTAGAATCTGTTGCTCTCCACGAATTAGGACACGCCATCTTATTATATCATAATAACCAAATAACAGATGTAATGTATTTTACTTCTCCCACTATTACAAGGCGAGATATAAAATATCATGACAAACAAGGCGGAGAGTATGTAGTAGGTATTAGCGTCTTGCCTGTTCCGCCAAGTTATGCGGCTTGTTTAAATCCAATGACTGCGTTGAATGATAGTATTTGCGGAAATGTATATCTAAAAGACGAAAAAGGGATGATATTTGAAGACATAAAATTATTTCCAAATCCTACAGCAAATACGGCAAAATTACAACTGAATGTTATTCATTCTGAGGAAATAAGTATAAAGGTTTATAATAATTTAGGCGTTGAAATTAATTGTATGTCGGCTATAAATTATCGTGGCGAAAAGGGGGAATATCTGATAGATTTGAATAATTATGCTGCGGGTTTATATAGAATACAAATTAGGTTAAAAAATAAAATCTATACAACTACCTTAAGCAAATATTAATCATATGAAAAAGATACTCATTCTTATAATATGGTTAGTGTTATTTACTTTTGTTGCTTGTAAAACAAGCAAAAGTATAGAAAAATATCCTATTACAGATTGTGAAACATTCAAAAAAAATGTTCCTAAACATTGGAAATATAATGTCAAAGAAAAACATTACGAATCTGATGAATATTTGCTTTCTGTATTCAGAAAAGGCACTATTGTACCTTGTATTAATGATATGGATACTACAGAATGGATAAGAATATTTGGCAAACCGACAACTTATGATGAACCTATATTTCATTATTGCTTCTGTAAAAATTGCTATATCAAAGAGAAACCTATAAAAGAATTATGGGTTACTTATAGTGGTACAAAATTAAGTCATGTTCAACTCATAGAATTATCATGGATAGAATGAAAATTCCGATAACAAAAGCATTGCCGAAAATGCCGCCCAGCCGAAGCACAAAATCCAACGCTCGGCGGCACTTCTGAAATGCCAGCGTTGTGAGCAATAAAAGCGATAAATTAAATACTATAACATAAATTAAAAATATATGGATTTTAAAGACCAAGTACGAAATTTGGCAGAACGTGCGATTAAATTGAAAGATTCAATCAAAACGGAAGAGGCTACGAAAAACGCATTAATAATGCCGTTTATTCAAACATTGGGCTATGATGTTTTTAACCCGATGGAAGTTATCCC
>JAYUZN010000002.1:0-2354 GCA_043751755.1 Bacteroidota bacterium
ACGCATTTTTCCTACAACTGCTTGATTGGAACTTATGGCAATGGAATCTGTAAAATGCGCATCAGTTAAGCGGGGGATTTCTGGAATATATACAGTTTCCGTTTCCGCAGGAGGGAGGTTTATGGCTGAAACTTTTATGCGATACCCCTTGTTTATTTGAGGTTTGAATTGACTTGGAGAACGATAAATGCCCTGTTGAATATAAGATAAGTTTTCGATTTTGACACTATCTTCCCATAATTCGACAATAGCATCTGAAATCACAATTTGCTCAATAGCAACCTCTTGTCCCACAGGAATTGATTTTGAGACCCTTATCTGAATGACGCTATCAGGATTCAGAAGCCCATTTAGCACAATTTTGTCTCCTGAATAGGGGAGTTTATATTCTACGACTTTGCTGCAAGAAAACAGCATTAGGCTTAGCAAAATGATGAGGAACTGTGTTAAAAATCTCATTTTCAGGAAAATATTAAAATTTTATACTATAAGAAAGATAAGGTAAAATCGGAAATAGTACTTGCTTTTTGATTTGCGAAGCATACCCCACCAAAACAGGTTGTGCCAAATTGCCATTATCTGTAGTCCATTTTTGAAGGTATAGAAAAAAGGTATTGAGATGATTATAGACATTATATGCCCCAAAAGACCAAGATATGGGAAGGTGTTTATGATGTGTCTCATATTTTTTCTCAAAGCCAATATCCAATCGGTGATAAGCAGGCAATCTTGCATTATTTCTATTGGCATACACATATTCAGGGCTGCCCGTCAAACCTGTTTGTACAGCAACAGGCAGCGTAATAGGGCTGCCTCCCGCATACACCCAAGTCGTTGCAATCGTCCATTTGGGCGAAAGGGCATAAGACCCCGTAATATTTAGGCTATTTCTGCGGTCATATTTAGCAAAATACCATTCCCCATTGTCTATCGCTGCAAACTTTCGGCGATTCCAAGCCAAGGTATAAGCTACCCAGCCATTCCACCGTCCTTGTTTTTTGTGGGCAAAAACCTCTATGCCAGATACTTTGCCGATTCCTTGTTTAACGACTATATCTTGCCAGGAGAGGTTGAATTGCTGCAAAAAATCTGCGCCACTTTCATAGTCTATGAGGTCAAACAAGGCTTTTTGATAGGCTTCTATTGAAAATTCAATTTGCGGTTTTTCAAAATATTTGGAGAGTCCTATCGAAAACTGCCTTGCCCTTTGTGGAGGAATTTTGCTTGTACAAGGAACCCATATATCATTGGGCAAGCCAATTCCATTGTTAGACAATAAGTGAAGATATTGTTTCATTTGCGAAAAAGAGGCTTTAATATGCCAAGCTGCGGGCAATTTGAGGCTTATCGTGGCGCGCGGTTCCAAGGACTTGTAAGTCGTATCTTCGATATGAAAAGCAGAAGCTCTCAGCCCGATATTTGCCTGTAAATAGCTTGAAAAATGAATCTCATCTTGCGCAAAAAGGGCATATTCTTGTGCATATAAGGGTTTTGGGTTGGAAGGAATATAGCTGCTATCTATATCTCCTGTGGATTGTATGCGAAAAGCCCCAGGCGTATAAACATGAAATATTGCTTCTCCACCAGCCTGTATTTCGTGGCGAGCAGTAGGCGAATAAGTCATCATGGTTTTGAGGGTTATATCTTGAATCCCCGATGTTATTTGTGTTTTTTCAGTAAGAATATGAGTCATGTTTCCCTCTTTTTCTACTATATGGGCTTTGTTTTCTGTTTTGTAATGATAATGTGTATAGCCTAAGATAGATTTCCAAAATATTCGTTCTTGCAAGACTTGATTGTATCGAAGCGCAAAAGTTTGATTTCCCCATTGCAAGGCATATTTTTCATAGTTCTGCTTACTTACATTTTTGGCATACCAAAAATCATTGCCCATGTAAGCACTTACTAACAATTGGCTATTGTTATTTTTGAAAGTATGATTGATTTTTGCATTGACATCATAGAGCCAATAATTAAATTGACTGGCATTTTTGTTGAGCATCAAGGGCAGCAAAAACAGGCTAAGGTACGAACTTCGGGCAGAAATCATATAAGAAGAAACGCCTTTTTTGAGGGGACCTTCGCACAAAATACGAGACGAAATCATGCCTATACTCAAATCTATGTTCTTTTTTTGCTTATTACCTTCCTTCATCGTAATATCCACAATCGAAGAAAGTCTGCCGCCATAGCGAGCAGGAAAAGAGCCTTTGTATAAGTCTATATTTTTGATAGCATCAGGGTTAAAGACGGATAAAAACCCAAACAAATGAGATACATTATAAACCGTATTGCCATCTAATAACATTAGGTTTTGGTCAGGGCTTCCGCCTCTGACCCACAAGCCCGTTGTT
>JAYUZN010000003.1:0-3339 GCA_043751755.1 Bacteroidota bacterium
GGGGCGTATGACATGTGCGGTGCGCAAAGCACTGTTATGTTTCAGCCCTACACACAGCCGCACTATCTGCCCTATTTGGTGGACTCTTATCAAGAAGCATATAAGCTGTTTTCTGGAGAAGTGTATCAGATGTATAAGCCTAAATATCAAGCACTTATCAAACGTCTTTATAACGGAAAATACCAGCATTATCAAATAAATGATTCCCTCCCTTCTATCCCTATTGAGATGTTTTCGGACTCTCTTACAAAGGAATTTAAAACAAATCCTAATTTCCCTTTCAAGGTTAGACTGCAAGAAAATGGCATGTGTGAATGGAAACCTATTGCGCCTGTTTTGATGTCATATAGCCTCAAAGATGAGGAAGTTTTTTACCAAAATTCGCTCGTTGCCTACAAAGGTATGAAGAAAATGGGGGCAAAACATGTGCGTAAATTACAGGTTTCTACCAAATTTAGCCATGCAAATACCGCAGGTTTTGCCACGTTACAAAGTAAATTATATTTTGATTCTTTTAGAAAAGGAAGCAAAAATGGGAACTTAGGCTCTGTTTGGAAACGCTGTGTTATCCGCATCGCAAAATGGGCTACGCCTGAAAAAAACCTCAAAAGAAGGATGAAACATTTGGCAGAAAAAAAGATATGAATTTTTTGTTATATCGCTGCCGCAAGCGTCCGCTTGTGGTAGCTTCTTGAAGCGGACGCTTCCATACTCAAAGCGGACGCTTCAAGAAAGGAGGTACAAGCGGACGCTTGCACCAGCAGTGATATGAATTTTTTGCTATACATGTCATTTCTTAAAGAAATGACATGTATAGTACTAAAAGGGTGGCACATCTTTGAGCAGAACTCTGCCTGCTAAAAATCCACAATTCGAAAAGTTGTTCTTCTATTTTGCGCACGTCCTTCGGGGGTGTCATTCGTGGCTATGGGCTGCACTTCGCCATACCCTACTGATGTAATACGGTCAGGCGTGATGCCTTTTTCCACCAAATATGCCGCTACAGATGCTGCCCTATTGCCACTCAATTCCAAATTGCTCGCATCTGACCCTACATTGTCCGTATGTCCTTGCACCTCTATTTTGAGGCGAGGATTTTTCTGCATATAACTCAGCAACACGTCTAATTCAATAAAGGATTCGGGTTTTAAGGTATAGCTTTTGGTTTCAAAGAAAATGTTTTTTAACACAATTTCTTGATTTTTGTGAATGGGCGGCATATCTATTATAATGTCAAAATACACGTCTTCGGGCAGGTCTTTGAGGTAAAAATTGTTGCTCGAAAACATATAGCCATTTGCTTCGGCAAAAGCCGCATATTCCTTGTTCATGGGCAAACTCATCAAAAACTTGCCATCATTTTTGCCCGCCGTCATTGTACGCACCGTATCGCCTGTGGCTACCTCTATCAATATTATATTGGCAGCAATCGGAGCTTTAGTAAGGCTATCCCTTGTTATCCCTCGTAAAAAGGTTGAAACTTTGGGGCGAATAACAGGGTCCATACCAAACTCATACAAATCCATTCCGCCAAAACCGCCTTCTCTACGCGACTCTATAAAAGCCTTTGTTCCTTTGGTATTGACAAAAATATTGCCCTCATCAGCAGGGGTGTTGATAGGATAGCCCAGATTTTTGGGCTGTGTCCAACCCGAATCTGCGATAAGATGCGTTACAAAAATGTCTTGTTCCCCAAAACCGGGGTGCGCATTTGAGGCAAAATACATGGTTTCGCCGTCTGCATGAATAAAAGGGCATTGTTCAGACCCGCCTGTATTGATAGGTTTTCCGATATTTTTTGCCTTTCCCCAACGAAGTTTCCCCATCTCACCCATCTCCCATTTGCTATACCAAATGTCATGCCCGCCTATACCATCAGGACGTTTTGAGGAGAAATACAAGGTTTTGCCATCAGGCGACAAAAAAGGCTGCGAATCCCATGCATAAGAATTGACATTTTCGCCCAAGTTTTCGGGCTTTGTCCATTTTCCATTTACCAAAACTGTATAATATATATCGTAGCCGCCCAGACCTGTGGGATAATCTGCTGCAAAAAACACTACTCGCCCATCTTGTGTGATGCTTGCCGCCCCTTCATCGAGGTCGGTATTGATGGGCAATCCCAAGTTTTTTGCCTCTGTCCATTGCCCGTCTTTCCACTCTGTAGTATAAATATCTTCGGGATAGCTACGTGCTTCTGCGCTATAACCGCCTGTATTTTCGGCACGTTGCGAAGTATATAGCAGCATTTTGTCATCTGCTGTGAGAAAAGGCAAATACTCCTCTCCTGCCGTATTTACGCCGCTCCCCAAATTCTGTGGCACAAATTTCACAGGATGTTTGACCTCCTCTGCCGCAAATTTTGCTTTCGGATAATTGCGTTTTGCGGCATCAAGATACGACCTTGCCCCTTTGGGATTTGCCAAATATTTGTCGTAAGCCTTGACAGATTCGTCATATTTAGCCGCAAAAAAATAGACTTCCCCCAACAAACAATACAAAGTAGGGAATTGTGCAGCTTTGTTAGAAGCAGCTACTTTTTCCAAAAAAGGGGCAGATTCTGCATATTTTCTCAAGAGCCAATATTCCTCGCCAATGCTATAATTTGCTGCTGCGAAATCAGGTTCTATTTTTATTGCCTCCAAAAACAGTTCTACAGCTTTTTTGTGGTCTCTGTAGCTCACTTGTTTACGCCCTTCCAAATACAAGTTCATGGCTTTTTTGGACTTTATGCCAAACTCGGCAGGCTTTTCATTTTGCGCGTTTACAGCGGCAAACAGGTACATCAATAACAGAAAAAAAAATATTTTCATTTTTTGCAAAATAATGAGAAGCTGCAAATATAGGGCTTTTTTGGGGATTTAAAGTCTTGTTGTCCATAATAAACTGCTCAAAAGTCTTAGGAGATTGGTTCGTAATTTTTCTCACACAGTCCGTTGTAGGAGGTTCGTTTTGAAATATATGACTTATTTGTAGTAAATTGATAACATTTTCTAACAAAGATTTTTCATTTCTGTTTTTTTCTGCTTTTCTAACAATGCATTTTTTGTCTATATCTTTGACCTCTTCTAATCCCCAAATGTATAACAATTCGTAAAAAAAAGTAGTATTTAAGGTATTGCTATCATCAGAAAAAGAGCCATTCTGTATATGAGTATTTAGCGTGTTAGGCAATTTCATAGACTTTTTATGATGCTTTTTGGCTATTTCCTTCTATAGACGTATTTCCAGAATAACATAACGTTAATTATTGCCGTAATATGAGAAGTTTACGAGCATTGCGATAAGATTCCAATTCATGCCAAAATTCTTATGTTTTCCGCGATAAGTATCTTTCAC
>JAYUZN010000004.1:0-16012 GCA_043751755.1 Bacteroidota bacterium
GTCGTTGTATCATTTGTGGACCAGAGGTAAGAAATCGGCGCAAAACCGTTGCCAGCTGCTATCGCCATGCCTAAACCGCCCGGACAATCTGGAGCAATCCCTACTGTAGCCAGTGAAGTAGGAGGAGCAAGGAGGGTATTGATGATAAGTTCTATCGTACCCGTATCGCCACTATAGCCATCTACCAACAAATAATAGGTATCGCCAGGGGTCAGACAGCCGACCGTCAAGTCCGAAGCATAACCCACACAACCTGTTCCGTCATCATTAGAAGCGATATAGCTAAAAGTCGTATAATCATTACAATTCGAAGCCGTATAGACCGCCAATTGTGTGTCGAAATTTGTACCCGCATTACAGGCATTAACTTCTACAAAACCCGTAGCAGGAGCTACAAAGGTGAACCAAACAGAGCCGTCAATGCCTATGAAATCGCACCAACCATTCAAACAATTTCCCAAAGGAGGCGTAATCGAAGCCTCATTTGCATCAACCGTTCCGCCGCCTGTAGAATAGGTATAAGTAGTATTCAACAGCAACGCGTCTGCATTGCAAGGCATGTCATTGCTCGGTGGCGTGATAGGACCACCTACCAAAGTAACATCTACTTGTGAGCAGATTGTGTCTGCCAGACAGCCCAGCACTGTTACTGCGATTTCCACATTGCCAGAAGCCGTAGCCGTATAGACAATGCCCGACTGAACGCCGCAAAAGTCGTCATTGTAGTCCAAATAAGTAACTTGTCCTGCGTCCCAGAGCGTAAGTTCACTGTCAAAAAGCCCCCAATTGCAGTTATCAAACTGATAGGTATTTCCAGCGACTAAGCCTGTAATCGTTATGGCATCACCTGCATATGTACAAGCCGTTGTTATGGTAGTGCCAATAACCGTAGGTGCAGCAGTTGTGCTTGTCAAAGTGCCTGTACATTGCCCTTTTGCTTCTTGTATCGAGCTAAACAAGAAACTTGCGAGGAATAATATTCCTATTATTGCGTTAAAAAACGTATTTTTTTTCATTGAATTTGTTGTTAAAAGGTGATACTTATTTTTGTGTTTTTTGGGCTAAAATAGCTTGATACTTTTCAGGATATTGGCTTATCCATGCCTGTTTCATGCGTTTGCATGCTGCTTGGTCTTTTGCCTTATCGCCCGTCAGGACATACAAAGGGTAGCTTGCGTCCAAATCATACAGCCCTTTGTAGAGGTAGCGCGAAGAGAATAACTGCTGTTTGGCGGTTTTCAGGTCAAAAGCAGGATTTTTTTCGTTCTGTTGGATTTCGGCAAGCAGGAAGTCCGTCTGTTCTTGGGTCATTTTCTCTTGAGCAAGAGATTTCGGAGCGAGTTGGGTTACAGGTGGTTTTCCAATGGAAGGTGCGGCAAGGCTTTGTGCCGAAAGCTTAGCTCCCATAAAAATAACCATTCCTAACATAACCCCATTCAACATTTTTCTTTTCATGATAAAAATTTAATTAAAGTGGATAGAAATGAATGATAATAAAAATCTTTGCAATTTACGTATTTTGGGGGATATAGCGTAAAAAAGGAGAAAAAAGATAAAATTTCCTCCCCAACGCTGCCAGCGTTAAACCCTTTCCACTTTTGGGCAAAGTGTTTCCATAATTCATACAATACGTTTATGTTTTATTTCCATTTTTGGCAACCTTTTTTCTGGCTTTTGCGTAATGTGCAGAGACTTCGGGCGCAACCCATTATAACGCAAGGAGTTTCACTTTATTTTCAACACCACAAAAAAAACGAATTGAATGATTGTAGCTTGTTTCTCGCTTGGGTAGCCTTGTAGGAAGTTCTTGTTCTTGTTCTGTGATGCTACCGTTTTCGCTATATAACTCGTGTCAGCGTTTTGCTGACATCTTATGCCGTTTTTCATTATTAACATCACAAGATTATGAACAAAAATCGACTTTACTTGGCTGCTTTGCAGATGACACGCTCCGACATTGTTGAGATTGTAAATTTGTAACAGAAGTAGGTACAGGAACGTGTTTTTGTACCTATTTTTTTTGCCTATTATCAGCATTTTGGCGGTCACAGCTTTGCTAACTCCTTCAATAGCCATTTTTTTTCCACTAATAGATAAGCCCGTCTATCCCAATCATTATAGATTTGTGCTTGGTTTTTGATAGGATTTCCATTCATTATGGCTTCGACTATTTTACATAATTTTTTGAGGGCTTCTACAAAATGCTCATTACTTGTTTTGCTATCCTTACTAATTTCTGCTTGGTGATTGCTGAGATAGTTGTTGAAGGCAGCCGAATCAGATGCAATAGCATCTATATCCAAAAACATCTCATACACACAGCTATTTCGCTGGGCTTCGTCATGGAGCGGCAAACCTTTATAAACGTGCAACTTAGCTGCCAACAATAAGAAGTTTAATTGCATTATCAGTACTCTCCGATATAGCTCGATAGGAACATTTATTTTTTCTCTGCCAATGCTTGCAATAAATGAACGGGAAAGCGGAATCGGACAAAGTGGCAGACAATCATATACATAAAACCAACCTTGTACAATACCGTCAATAAAGGTAGCGTATTTTTGCGGGATTTTATGCCTGTTGTTGTTTCTATAAATGCCTAAATGTTGGTAAGCAATATTTTGGGCTTGAATATGCCCTGCAAATGTCAATGCAATATAAATCCCCACCTTTATATTATTTAAGTAATGAGACGGAAGCAGGAATCCATTTTCCAAAAATAAGCCCGTATTTTCTGCTTCAGCATTCCATCTTGCGATTTTCTGCAAATAATCATTCGTACTACTTTCTTGCACTTTTCGTATCAAATAATTTCTTGCAGCATAAAAAACATCAATCATATCCGTCTTTGCCGCAGGAGGCAGGTTTTCTCGCATACACCTAAATAGCAGCCTTTGCAAGTCCGCAAAATAGCCAGCCTCCGCTTGCTGAAATTGGGCAAGGCGAACAGGATTATTGACCGCAATATTTGCTTGCTCTAAGGACAGCAGACATTTCCCCAAATAATAATATAATTTTACCACAGGAACGTTTCTATCCAACTGATTCAGCTCTATCAAGGTCAATATTCTATGCAATAGGTTGAGAGGGAAATACCTAGCAAAGCTGTTTTTGCCATAAATCCTTTCTTTATTCTGTACTTCTAAGGCATATTTAAGGTACATGATGGCAATATATTGTTTCAAGGCAGGAAGCAACTTCAAAAAAAGGGCTTTATATTCTTTTGGCGAACTCACTAAGAGGGCATAGCTATATTCTTCTTTGCGCAAATGAAAGTGCGCATACAAATCTTCCAAACAATACACTTGCTGTGGCAACTTTTTTTTGATATCCGCTATAATATCCAACACATTCGCCTCTAACCCATTTGTTTTTTTGAAAAAACGCAATAGCGTAAATAGTTCTTCCCTTTCTGAATTTTGTCTGTATTCTATAGAAAGGTATTTACATAATAGACTTTTGAGGTGCGTATAAACCCCGTCCAAATTAGTTCCGCAACTATCCCCTTTCCAAAACAACTGAATCAACTTATGTCGCTCAAAATTTCGCCCTTCTTTCTTTATTTCTGCCTCCTGTTTTTTGAAAAAGGGCAGCAAATATTGATACACTTTCAGTGCTTTTTCATTTGTGGTAAAATACGGCGATTGCAAAAAAAGCAAAAACTTATCTAAGTCATTAACAGGCAACACGCGCAAAATGTCGATAAAGTGCATAAAAAATGAAAATAAAATAATTGGGCGGTTTAAAAAAGTATTTTTTTTCTAATTAGACAAAAACGAAATATATATTATCTTGGCAGGATAAAAATATAGGCTATCAAAAAGAAAAATAAAGCATTGATTATCAATTATATATAATTCATTCGTTTTTCCCCAAAAAAGAATAGGCAAAGTAAGGAAATATTTTTGACAAGACCAAATAAGAAAAAGAAGTATTATAAAAGCATTTTTATTTCAAAAAAAGAGAGGCATATTTTTAAAAACAGCCCCAAAATCTAATAGATAGGTGCAAATCTTATGTTTAATTTTACCAAATATTTATTTTTATAACGTACCAATTCATTTTTTTAATACTAAATAACTATGTTACACCAAGACTTTGTACTAACGACAGATTCGTATTACGCGCTTAAACCTGTTATGCTTCCCCGTATTCGCAAACGCTGCCGCAACTTTGGCATTGAAGAAATCTATGCCGAAGACATTTACACAGAAACAGTGCTGACATTGGACGCACATTTTGCACAAGGCAAAACGCTATACGAAAACTGCAAACTGATGACACTCGCTACAAGAATGGCTTACAATCATGTAAGCAACTGGTACAGAAAGTATGATACAGACAAAACGCAGCCTTTTGCCGACGACAACTATGAAGCGCAACTTATCTTTGATGATGCAGCGGAAAAGGATTATCTCGCTTTTCTACGGAGCAAATTGGAAGGGATTTTGAGCAGCCTCAAGCCCCGACAACGCAGGGTAATTGAGCTATATTATGTAGAAGGTTACTCCGACAAAGAGGTCATTGCTCAACAGTTGGTCCCCTACAAATCGGAAGCTGTGCTGCGTATGACCCGTAAACGTATCCTCAAAAAACTGCAAAAAAAGGTGGTTTTTATCGGAAAAATGGGCTATGCATGAGGACATAAAATAAAGGCTGTCCCCCGCCTTTTTGCTATGTTTTTGAGTTGTGAAACCCCGCCAAGATGTCCTCACAAGAGGCATCTTGGGCTTTTTTGGGGGGACAGGCTGGTAGCGTTTAAGCCCTTCATTTTTTGTACAAATACCAGCCCACGATGTTGCCTTCTTTGAGCCGAAATACGATGTCTCGATAGGCATTATAGCGGTAAAATTGCAAAGTAGGGAGCTTTATTTTGCAGCAAGGAATGCCATACGCCCGTTCAAGGCTTTGCGCTCTGTCGTTTATCCCCAAACCTGTAGCTGTTTTTTGCGAGTAGCCTTTTTCTGTTTCTATGATTTCAATTTTCTGTAAACTGTCAATTTCCACCTGATAATAATGGCAGACAGCAGGAATGTTTTTGCTACGAATAGTCATCATTCTTTTTTCCCACCGATTGTATATTGTATCAGAAATGACTTCTTTCATTACTTCTTTTGGAATGTCATATACGCCATTTATTTTTTCATCTCCTACGTTTTTTTCTGTCTTGCAGACAGGAATAGGATAAGGTTTTTGGGAATCTATAAGAAAAATATTTTCAGCAACTTCTGCGGGAAAATTTGCTATCATTTCTTTTTCATTAAAAATAATATGAGTCTCTTTATTTTTGCCCAAAGCAGCGAACAAAACGGCTTGCAAAAAACGTTTATATACGCGCAAACTGCTATCACATTTCATAAAGGTAATCGCTGCCAAATCAGGTTCTATTTTTGACAAAAAAACCTCATTTTCAAGGCTTTGCAAATAATGCGTATAAGCCAAATATAAATGGGCTTGTGGATAAGGGGCGTATTGTTGGGCAGCAATTTGCAGCAAAGAATCGGCACTTTGCAGGATAATCGGCACTTCTTTTTGTCTATCATACGGATATTTTTCGCCGCGCTCATACTGGCTTTCTGCATCAAATAACAAGGGAAAAGTATAAACTATTTTGCTTTTACTACGAATAGATTTGGCATATAACATTTGTGCAACAGCCGTATTTAAGTACATTTCGGGCGAAGTGAGGCGAGGCAAAATATGTTCGTAAAGGGCTGCAGCTATAGAATATTCTTCCAAAACCATCATTTTTTCTGCCAAACGAAATAAGTCTATATAGGGCTGAATTTTGCGCGAATTGTCTTTTGCCATCTGAATCCGCCCTTCTTTCGGTGGCTGAATCCCTACTTTTTGCGCTGCTTCCAAATAGTCATACAAGCGGGTAAAAAGTACTTCTTCGATGCCTGTAGTAGAATAGCCTGCGATTCGGGCATAAAAAAAGCCATATTCATCTGCTTGCGATTCTATTTTCCGCTCATCTTCGGTAAGTTCTTTGTATTGGATAAAATGCTCCACCCATACGGCATAATCTTGGTGATGAAAACGATATATATGCGCCAACTCATGCCCCAAAATAAAGGCAATCGCAGCATCTTGTTTGTCGGACGGCAACTGCATACAGACATTGTATGCCCATTTTTCTAACAAGATTTTATGATTGCGAGAAACAACTGCCGCAATTTTACCTGTTGTAAGGGGCATTTCTAAGCTTATATTTGGGTCAATATTGCCAGTAGCGCGCACAAGTTGCGCCAAAATCTGTGCGGTATGGAGATAAGCAGAGTCGGAATGAGCGACATATTCGTCTTGCGCTTGCAAAGCCTTAAGAGAAATGCAGAAAAATATTAGCAAAAATGTACGCATAAGCCACAGCGAAGAAATGGTATTGTGTGGCAAAGATACAGCTATTTTTTTAAATTTCTTGTGTAATAGTTCTTCATTGCTCACTCCAATTCTGCCCGAATTTTTGCCACATCTCCATGCGTAATCCCTTCTTTTTCCAACCTAATAAAATCTGCCAAAAAGCGTTCTTTATAGGTGGTTGTTGTATATAGCTTGTCCTTATAGGTGTTGTATAAAGTTTCTGCTTCGATATATTTGCCTTGAAAAAGCAGCGCGTGTGCCAAATAAATATGTATCCACTCCTTAGACTTGTCAATAGATAAGCCTTTTCTTGCGGCTTGTTCGGCTTCCCAAAAATCTTTGTTTAACAATAAAATCCATGCAAGGTTGCCATAATCATCTGCAAGTTTTAGGGCAAAAACCCTATCTTGTGGGTGATTTTGGGCGATTTGCGCTTTTAATTGTACCACTTCAGCCTGGGCTTTTGCTTTTTCTGTGGGAGTTTTTGCCTCATCTGTATCGGTCTGAGCAACAACTATTTTTTGCCAAATAAGAATGTCATTTACGCCTGTTTTGTCGAAGAAAGATTGGAATTCGTTGAGTTGATTTTGAAGATACTCATTAAGATATGTTTTTTGAGCAATTGTTTTCGCTTCTTCAAAATACTTTTGCACCATTTGATAGTTGTTTACAGAAGGGTGTCGCCAAAAAGCGATACGATACAAGTGGGCTAAGTTAATATATACTTGTACAACGTTAGTCGCATAAATATTCTGATTTTCTGCACATAATTTTTGGTAGATAGCCAAAGATTCATCGTGGTATTTTTTGGCGGAAGCAGAATCTCCTTGCAGGCTCCTTTCTATCCCCAAAAAATTTAAGGTATGGGCAAGGTCAGGAGAATAAAGTTTAGGGTTTATCGCAACCAACTTTCTGCATATTTGCAAAGACTCCGTTAAATATACTTCTGTTTCTTTGTTATAATTCAAAAAAACGCTCAAATTATTTAGCAAATTGCTTACTTTTAACAAATAGTCATCAGGATTTTTTTCTGCCAATTTTCGATAAATACTTAGGCTTTCTTCCAACTCTTTACGAGCTTCCTTTTTATCTTGACTGGTTTTCGCTGTTTCTTTTAGCACAATTGCCACAATAGACAAATAGGTATCAGGGTCATCTTCTGCTAACTTGCGATATATGTTCAAAGATTGGGTATAATACTTTTCGGCAGAAACAATGCTTTCGTTTTTGTATAAAAACACCCCATAATTATACAAAGTGCTTGCCCAATCTGACAAATAAATAGTAGGTTCTTTTTCTGCCATTTTTTTATAAATAGGCAATATTTCTTCGTAGTATCGCTTGACCGAGACAATATCATTTGTGTCTTTTGATTGAGTAATTAAGGTATTCAACATAGCGATTTCAAGGCGATAATTGCGTTCTTCTACTGGGATTTTCGCAGAAATAGTGATAGCTTCTTCAAAATATTTTTTGCCTTCTATAGCTTTTTTTTCCTCATAAGCGCAATATCCTAAATGGTATAAACTTGAAAAAACATCTGATAAATACATATCTGGTTGTTCTACAGCCAACTTTTTAGCAATTGGCAAAGCTTCTTCATACATTTTTTGGGCTTCTGTTATTTTTTTTTGGGTAAATGAAATATAAGCTGCCCTATTTAGCCCATCCAGCAACATGGGGAGATAAGTAGTAGGCTCATTTGCGGCTAAGTTTCTATCTATTTGCAAAGATTCTTCAGCTATTTTTTTTGCTTGAAGGGTATCTTTTTTGATGAAGTGCAAATAAGTCAATTTGTTTAAGGTAGCCGCTAAATCGGGCAAATAGGCATCAGGTTCTCTCTCTGCCAATTTTCGCACTATCGGCAAAGCATCTTCGTTGTACTTGATTGCGGTAAGGGTGTCCTTATTTTTGAAAGACAATTGTCCTAAACTACGTAAGCTATAAGCTAATTCCTTACTATCACCTGCCTTTTCTCTAAATATCGGCAAAGCTTCTTCAAAATAGCTTTGCGCACTTAAATTATCTTCATGTCTCATAGCGATATTTCCCAAAACAAACAAGTTATTCGCAATATTGCGTGCATATATCCTTGCATTTTTTTTCGCCAATTCTCGATAAATGTCTAAAGAACTTTCGAAATTCCGTTTTGCATTTGTGGTATTTTGGTTAAGCATCATCAGCTGCCCCAAATCGTAGAGGTTTTGTGCTAAAGAAATATTATACACATCAGGCTTTGTTGTGACCAATTTTCTATAAATTCCTATAGATTCTTCTATGTCCTTTTTCGCCGCAGTTATATTATGCTTTTTCCACGCCAAGAAACTCAAAGAATGCAAGCAAGTCGCTAATGGAGATAAATATGCCTCATCTTGCGGATTTTGGAGTACTAAATTTCTGCATAATAGCAAAGCCTCGTTGAAATACATTTCAGCAGCCAAGCTATCTCCATTTTTATCTGATAAAGTCCCCAAAAAAGACGTGCTATAAGCGATTTTAGGCAAATTGTTTTCTGCTTTGTACAAAGCCAAGGCTCTTTTTTGGTAAAGAATCGCAGCTTGTGTTTGCGACTCATTTGCCAAAAAAGTAGCATATTGCGTCATAGCCCTTGCCGCCATAGAATCAGCTACTACAGCTTTTTGGCAATTGCGCCCTTCGCCTTCCTTGTCCAACATAAGATTAGCATAAAAGCCTTTTGCTAAATAGGTATGGATAAGTTCTGAAATTTCCTTGTCTATTTCCGTGATTTTTTCTGCTGTATTTTTTTTATGAGCGGATAAAATAGCAGCCTTTTCAGCCTTAGCTTGTGCGATTCTTTCCGCAATTTTGTCCTCATTCAACACATATTTAACACTATCCCACAAGCTTTTTTCAAAATAATGAAAAGCAGCCAAACGCATGTCGTTCGCTTCATCAAAATTTTCTGCTGCCATACTGTAAGCATGGTTTTCTGCCTGTTTCAAGGCAGTTTCAAAGGTAGTTTCTAGGGCATTTAGGCGGCTATCAATGGCTATGATTTGAGATTCATAGTCATTTTCGGGTATTTTGGCTGCAAAATTTGGGCTTTTTGCCGCAGCTATTTCTGCCCTCAATTTTTCTTTTTGTGCCAAAAGTTCATACTGCTGTCTTTCATAATATTTTGTTACATTTTGGGTGATAATAGCATAGTATCTCTCTTTTCGTTTATGCATTTCACCCTTGGGACACATATAAATTTTGACAAGTTCTTTACTTGTTTTTTGTGGCAGTTTTACATACAAATCTGCCGTATTTACGACTTCATAGCCCTCTTTCCTCACAGAAAGCCTAACCCAATCTCCAGGAATATGAGTGGGATATTCCACAGAAAAAGTGCCTTTTTCGGTAGAAACAGAGCTTGTCGCCCCGTCTCCTTCTACGGTAACTCCTGCAATAGGCTTGCCCCCCGAATTTTGTAAGGTAACAATGCCTGTGAGTTTTTGGGCGTATGCGATAAGCACAAAGCCAGAAAGCAAAAGAAATGTGAGTGTGTGTTTCATTCTCAGTTTGGTAATGAGTATTGTATGCTTACAATGGAATAGATTTTTCCATAAATTTCCCTGTATAGATGTCATCTCTTGAAGAGATGACATCTATACAGGGAAATTCCCCGTTCAAAGTATAACTATATGTTCCTATACGTGAAAAAAGTAAACGATATATTCTACAAACTTTCCATCATAATAAACCCGCCCCAGTATTTAACACAGCCCTTATGCTTTTGCAGCAAATCTAACTGCGCCTGCCGAAATGCCTCGTATTTGCTCATTTTTTTTTCTATCCAATAGGTAAAAAAAGTCGTCATCAAGTCCTTTGTGGCTTCATCTTCCACTTTCCAGAGGCTCATGAGCAGGTTTTTTGCGCCCGCCATACGAAAGGCACGCTGCAAACCATATACGCCTTCGCCGTTTTGAATCGCACCAAGTCCTGTTTCACAGGCACTTAATATGACGAGTTGGGTCTCGGTCAAGTTAAGGGTAGAAGCCTCCTCTGCATACATAATTCCATCTTCACTTTCCGGTTTTGTATAAAACTGGGGTGCATCTGGTTTTTGGCTCAATGCTGTAGAAGTTTGCGCCCCTGCCAAATACAAGCCCGATTGATACATGGGATTGTTGTCATAAGCCGCAGAATTGCCCTTAGCAGGCTTAAAAAAACCATGCGTAGCCAAGGCTAATACGGTAGGACTTTTGCCAGGTAGGTATTTCAATCTATCTTCTAATGCCTCATTTCCCAGATACTTGCCTGTCTGCCAGCCATTAGCTTGCAACAACTTATCAATTGCCATAATTTCGGCTTCTGCTCCCGCCAAAGGCTGAAAATTTCCTCTTTCGTCTCCTCTCATCAAAGCAGCAAAATTAGGCGGATTAGGCGCACCAATTTGCTTTGCTTTAGCTGCCATTTCTTGTTGTGAAAGAGAAAATAGGGGATTTCCCATTAAAATGGCGGTAGGATTTTCAGGCATTTTTTCCGTTCTATCCCGCCCTATCAAGTCTCTTGTACTTGCTATAACGTGGATATTCCATTTTTCTATTATATATATTCCATTTTTGTCCATCAAAGTATTGAGATTAAGCTTGTGATAAATGCCATCATTAGAAATATAAACGGTTTTAGCATCTTCTATAGCTTTAGCAATCGGCTCCCAATAGCGATAATAGGAAGTGGTATCTGTATGATTTCCTGCTATTTGAGATTCGTAGTATTTGAGCCATTCGTTTTCTAGGGCATTGTTTGTGCCGTTAGGAAGGGGGACATATTTGCACTGAAACGGGGTTGCAATAAGGGCAACATATTGAGTTTGTTTGAATTGAGTGCTGTAAAATTTGATGATTTCTATCGCAACTTCCCCTTTTTTGAGGGAATGTTGGACTTGATGCATGTATTTTTCACCTATTGCAATGGCTTTATTTTGAGATAAAAGATGCGTTTCTTGCATGATTCTGCGCTCTACTCTGCTTAAGGAGTCTTTCATTTTGTTAAGATAGGACGATATATCTACGTCTTTTGTATAAGGCAGTGCCACCAAATTACTGATTTCTCTTTTTAAGGAAATGTACTCATTATAGGTGTTGATTAAGGAAGTATTATTTGATTTTTCAATGACATTACGCATTTTTATCATCTCATCAAGGATTGTACTTTTAGAATTAGCCGCATACGAAAAGGCTCTTTTAACAGATTTTTGATAAAGCCGCATATCATTTATTCCGCGCTTATAATACAATTTATGGCTAAGATTAAAATAAGCATCAATTTCACTTTTGAGGGTGCTGAAATAATTTTGCTTTTCATCTTCGCTCAGGCAACCTAAATTGAATTGGTATTCTTCTAATTTGGAGTCTATTACAGCATTCCAATAGGTGCTTGCCGTTTGAAAAGATTGTTTTTGTTCTGAAATTATCGCCAAGCTTTTGAGTATCTGAATCGCCATAGGGCTGTTGGATTTGGCAATGGAAAGCCCATCTGCATAATCATCCCTTTCGGTCGTTTCTGACATACAAAGTCTGTAGGCTGCCCTATAGTTTTGTTTCGCAAAATGAAGATTATTTTGCAACCATTGTAAATGCCCGATATTAACATGGCAAAGAATTTTCTGTTTATGAAGTTCAATAATTTGATTTTGAAGGTATCTTGTCCCTTCTATTTGTTTATATGCTAAATTCATCGGCATACAGATATCTTTACTGCCCTGAATCATGGCTGCTTTTAAATTGGAATACGCTTTTAAACCGGAATTATGTGTGAGTAAATTCCCATCGGAATCATATCTTATTATAGACGCATTAAGCCCTTCCCATTTTAAGGCATTACAATAATATAGCATTTCTTTATGCTTACGAATACAAGTAGGAATTAAGTCAAATGCTTTGGTAAACAAACTATCCGCTTGTTTGTATTTTTGCATATTCAAATAAATCAGCCCCATGTTATTGAGCATTGCCACATATTCTGGGGTAGTAGTAGCTTGTAGCTTGGCTACTATTTTTTGGTTATATGCTTGTGCTTTGGAAAAATCTTTTTTTCCCAAATAAAGGGATACAAGTTCATTTAAGAGAATAAAATGCCATTTTTCGTCTGTTGTTTCAAATGCATCTTCCTCTTTTGGTGCCTCTATTTTAGATTGAGACAGACTACGATAATAACCATAAGGCGAATATGGAATAAAGCTGGGAGGAAAATTTCGTTTCTCTATTTTAGATTCATCCAAGCTGTATGGCGGTTCTGGAATAAAACTGGGTTCTTCTGTTTTAGATTCATACAAACTATATGGTGGTTCTGGAATAAAACTGGGTTCCTCTATTTTAGATTCATACAAACTATATGGCGGAATAAGATAGGTATCAAAGTAAGAAAAACTATATAAGGCACTTGTCTGCAATTGCCGATTAGGTAACTCTGATTCAAGGTCATAAGAATAGCATTTTATAATGGTAGGTATATTAAATTTAGGCGTATGAGTAAAAGCTATGTTAATGGCAGCAACCTTTTCTATCCCATTCTTTTTCGAGCTATTTGCCGATTCTGTTTTTTCCACATAATTTGGCACAACAGGAATATTCCAAAGCGATTTCCCCAGTAAGATAGCCGCAGGCGTATTGGGCGCAGACATAACTGCTACAGGAAATACATTCTTACATCTTTTATGTTCAACAATAAAAAGTGCGTCTAATGCAAATTTTTCGGCTTTGCTTGTGTCTCCTGTTGCCAAATAAAATTTGCTTAACAAATGATATAATTGCATATTCAAAAATATGTCCTGTTTCTGATGGCTCAAGACAGAGATTTTTATAAGAAGTGCTTCTGTGGGTGCGTAGTTACCTCTTAGCATAGAAGTTCTGGCTTTTTCTACTTGTTGAGGAATTTCTAACTGATAATATGAGGAATTTGCGGCTGTTCTATCTATAGAAAAAGCCGTTTCAAGTCCTTCAACCAAGAGGTTATCTATATTTTTCTTCATATCCATTTCCTGCCGTCTTATCATGTAACCCTCATTTTTCTGCTTGAGGCTATCCCACATTGGAGAGTTATCTTTATTGTAGTTATTGAACACATCATTATACTGCTTTTGACAACTATAATCTACGGAATTAGACTCCCTATAAACAGTAGTATTTTCGGAACTATAAGGGGAACTGATGACATAGGGGGAGGTATTAGGGTAAAAAGTAGCTCCCCCCTTAACTGACCCAGCATATAGCGCAGTTCCCCCTTTTACTGTCCCAGAATATATAGAAAGAGAAGAGCCTCCTTTTGTTCCTTGCGAAGGTCCTAAATAGGGCGGGAGGGCAATGTTTCCACTACCAAATTTTATGTCACCTAAGTTGGAGTAGGAACTATTAGAAGAAGAGAATAACCCTGAAAATAGATTATTGATGCCAGTGCCATTCCCCCAATTAAATAGGTTAGGAGTAGAAAAAAACGACCCTCCTTTAAATCCCCCTCCATTGAAAGAGCTACCAGAGTAGCTCCCACCTTTAAAAGAGGTACCAGAGTAACCGCCCCCTGTAATTGCGCCCCCTTTGGTAGATTGCCCGAAAGTCGCTTCCATCATAATCCCAAAAACAAGTAAAAAAATAAGTTGTTTTGTCATAACAAAAATATATAAAAAGTGAAAATAAAATCTACTTCTCCCCCTCACAGCTTTTCAGTTCTCCTGCTATCCCTGCCTTCTCCTTTTCGAGCAAAGACAGCCTTGCTACCGCATCTTTCAATGCCTCTTTTCGGGCTGTAATGAGCGCATTGAGCTTGCGGATAGCTGCGAGATAGCTGCTATCATTTGCAGGAATAGGCGGTAAAACGCTGTTTTTCAAGCTATTTTGAACGGCAATATCTTCGCTGCTTTGGTAGCCTAAGGCTTTGTTGCCCGCAAAACCATATTCGCCAATGGCTTTTTTACAGGCTTTGAGTTGCTGGAGCAGGTTTATATTCTGCGCATGAAAAGCAAGGTTTTCGGCTACTTGCAAGCCCAAGTCCCGTTCCGTTTTTTCTAATGCTTGTTTTGCGGATACATATTTTTGGGCATTTTCAGGCGAAAGGAACAGATTTTTGGGCTGATTTTGCATTGCCAAAAGTACATTTTGCAAGCTATCCTTTTCTCTCAAAGCTACCTCCTTTTCTCGCTGAATAGCAGCAAACTCCACAAGTTTCGCTTTGTAATAGCCGCTACTGTCATGTTTCGCAAAGTTGCTATTTTCGATTTTTGGAGAAAAGGCATATTTTCCAAAAGGCAAGCCGAGGCACAAGCCTATGACCAAAACTGCCGCTATTTTTCCCAAATTGCGAAGGGTAACAAAAGGCTGTACCCGCGCAGGGCGCACAAATTCCGTTGGGGTTTCGGCTTGCAAAGCTGCCCCTTTTTGGGCAATCATCTGCTGCTGCATGACTTGAAACGTGATTTCTGCCTGCAACTCGGAATTGCCTTTGAGAGCGGCTTCAAAGGCAGCTTTTTCAGCAGGAGAAAGTTTGCCTGCCAGATATTGTGTTACGCTATATTCGATTTCTTGATGTGTCATAATGATTGTTTTGTTAGCACGCAGATGTGCGCGGATTTGAGCAGATAACGCAGATAGGCATTTTTCATCTGCGAAATCTGCGTCCTCATCTGCGAAATCTGCGTGAAATAAATATTACTTATCCTTCCAAATTCGCCCAAATAACTCCACCCACTCTCCCTCTTCTTTGAGTTTTTTGCGGAGTTTTTTCATACATTCATGCCTGACCTGTCTGAATGTATCCAAAGTTTTATGCTCCATTTCCTCCTGTATATCCTCATCCTCCCAGCGCATAAGCATACGCAGAAAAATCTCTAAACATTTGCCTTTGAGGTGCTTGAGAAAAAGGTTATACAATTTATTGCCCAATTCTGAGTGAATCTTGACGTATAATGTATTGCCTTTGACGACCACCATTTCCGTTTCCTCAAATTCCCAGTCTTCCCAAGCCACCATTTGCACGACAGGTGCGCTCTGTACTGTACTCGTGTCCTTTTCATTCAAGTCATCAACATTTTGATGCGGATATTTTTTGCCTTTTTCTACTTTTTTCCCCACTTTCTTTTTTGCAACGGTATATATCCAGCCTTCAGGCGTTTGAATCTCGCTGCCAAGGTTTATAAGTTTGATATATTCCGCTATCGCCTCCGAAACACAGTCTTCTATGTCTTCGTAGTCTATGCTAAAAAAGTACCTCCAATGGAGTTGTCGAGTGATGCGTTTGTGTATGCGTGCGTATTCCATATATAGTTGATGAAGATGGGAAATAGCGAATGAATGGTTATATGCAATAAAGAGGCGTAAAGGTAAATCTTATTTTGTGTTTTTTTGAGATAAAATAAAAAAGAATGTTTTTCATTTTGCCACGAATTACACGAATTAACACGAATTAACAGCCCTAATTCGTGAAAATTCGTGGCGATAAAAAGAGATTTTGTGTAAGTCTTGATTTTTTTTAGCAAAAATGTTGATGGAAAGTTTTTTTAGCACACATTAAGATATAAGTACGAGTGAGAAATAAGCTAAACCTGTATTTTCAACATATCTTATTGATTATCATAAACTTATATTAACTTTCAACTTTCAACATATCTTATTGATTATCATAAACTTATATTAACTTTCAACTCTCAACT
>JAYUZN010000005.1:0-2508 GCA_043751755.1 Bacteroidota bacterium
ACTCGGAAGCGGACGCTTCAAGAAAGGAGGTACAAGCGGACGCTTGCACCAGCAACACAACCAATATCTTAACCTTGTTTATTTAGTCGGTACTACTTATTACGGTAAAACTTCGTAAAATAATAATATTTTTTCCCAAAACCTTAAACAAATTATGTATTCTCGTAGTTTTTAGGTAACTTTGTAGCCTCATTCCACTTTAAAGCTATTTCTTCATAGATTATCTCACTTGTTTATATGGTTCTTCCCATTATCGGTTACGGACATAGTACTTTGCGCAAAAAAGCAGCCTTAGTAACGCATGATTATCCGAATTTACAGGCGTTTATTGCCAATATGTTTGATACCATGTATAAGGCACAAGGGGTAGGATTAGCCGCGCCGCAGGTAAATGTGTCTATACGCCTGTTTGTAGTAGATGCTGCGCCGATGGAGGGAATCGTGGAGGGGAGTACAGAAGTATTGAAGGGCTTTAAGAAAGTGTTTATAAATGCGGAAATCTTGGAGGAATCTGGCAAAGAATGGGCGTTTAGGGAAGGTTGCTTGAGTATTCCCGAAGTGAGAGAAGATGTTTTCAGAAAAGACACGATTCGCATCAAATATTTTGACGAAAACTTTGTAGAACATGAAGAAACTTTTTCAGGAATGAAAGCCAGAGTTATTCAGCATGAATATGACCATATAGAAGGGCTGCTATTTGTCGATAAAATATCCCATTTCCGCCGTCAAATCGTCAAATCGCGCTTAGTGAAGATACAAAGAGGCGAAATTTATACCGAATATCCGATGAAATTTATTGCTACAAGATAAAATTCCTGTTTGAATTGGAATAATTATTGTAGCAAAATAAACGAACATTTTTTCTACTTATTACATACATTAATCTCTCTCAAATGTTTACAGAACAAGAACTTTACGAAAAAACAACAGCTACGAAGCGCTTTTTGAACAAAGAAGTGGTCAAAATTCGTACAAAAACGGACGAAGCCATGTTTACTCCGCAAGAAGTACATACGCGCTTGGACATCATTCATGAGTCTGAAAGAGTGGGAATCCGCAATTTGGACGAAAGAGGGCTGAGAAAATTGAGTAAAGTGATTCGTGAGGTAGATTCACGCCGAGATACGGAATTGCAAACAAGTTCATTAGCTTAATTTTGTCCCAAAAAAGGAATCAGTTTCCGCATTTTTTTGTAATTTTAAGCACTTAATTTTTAGCTGAATGAATCTTATCTCACTAATTGCTCGAAACGCTTTCAAGAATATCTTGAAAGCGTTTTTTTGTTGAGGAGAAATTCGTACTATATTACCAAGTTGAGAGTTGAAAGTTAATATAAGTTTATCATAATCAATAAGATATAGAGAAAATATCTGTTCAGATTATTTGTCACTCATACTTACTTAACTATTTTGCCTAAATTCCAATCCCCTTCTTCTGCCTGTCCATTTGCATAGACCATTTTGCCTTTGCCATTAGGCTTGTTGAGCTTAAATTCGCCTGTATAAACGTCTCCATTTGCGTAAGAAAGAATTCCTTCTCCTTGCATTTGCCCATTTTTCCAGTCGCCTTCATACATATCTTTGTTGTTAAAGGTCATTTTTCCTCTACCTGTTCTGAGGTTATTGGCAAAAGTACCTTCATAAATATCGCCATTTATGTAGGTTTTGCGCCCAAGTCCTTGCGCCATTTCATTTTTTACCTGCCCGATATAGATATCTCCATGTGCAGATACGAGTTGCGCTACAGATTGTGTGTTATCTGTATGCGTAGGATTTGCTACTTCTTTGAGGTTTGTGCCTTCTGAAGCAGGAGCAGCTATGCGTTCTCCAACGCCACGAGCCGTAGTTTGTGCAAATAAACTTGTTGCACACATAAATAACATGGTGAAAGTAATGATTTTAGTACCCATAGTCGATAGTAATAATTATTTGAGTGTTGATTGTATGAATAGTTTGTAAATGTATGGCTATTTTTTGGAATAAAATAAGAAAGTTTTGCGATTTTCTTACATTTATTTTATTAAATATAGAATATACGTTTTTAGTATTATATTTTTCAAGTAATTGAT
Organism: Bacteroidota bacterium; assembly: GCA_043751755.1. Lineage (GTDB taxonomy): Bacteria > Bacteroidota > Bacteroidia > J057 > J057 > JAAFHL01. The sequence continues at coordinate 2,069 of JAYUZN010000005.1, forward strand.
AAACAGTAAATTACCTATTTTTTCATTTATTTTTTGTATTAAATAACGACTTTTTCTATCCTATTCTAACATTTTTAACCGTATTTTACAGTCTTTTTTTACCATTCTGCTACTTATAAAATGGCAGTTACGAAAAATCAAAGCCCATAAGTCCAGTCCCTCCTCCAGAATGAATAATCAATACATTCCCTTGTAAAGATTGTGTTATAATACTATTTTTTGCGGTAAGTAGCAATTTTGCTGTATAAATAGGGTCTGTAATTACCCCTTCTTGTTGCGCGAAATCAACAATAGCTCGCTTAATCGTTGCGTTCACGCTACCAAATGAACGAGCAATTATCGGAAAATAATGAAAAGTAGAAGCCTCATAATCAGGCATTAAGAAAATATTTTTTTCCTTAAAATAGTCTTCTACAGCTTTATATTGTCTATGAAAAAGC
>JAYUZN010000006.1:0-3474 GCA_043751755.1 Bacteroidota bacterium
TTAATATCAATGATTTAAAAAATTGATTATCAAGTTATTGCAATAAGGTTTTCTTTTCAAAATATAGAGAAGTGTAACGTACTCGTGAAACATGCCCAATATTTCTTTATTTTTTTAACTTATAAACTATGAACAGACAAGATTTTCTTAGAACTTCTGGGCTTGCATCTTTGGGTTTGTTCTTGCCCAAATTTATGTTTTCGGCGGAGCTATCTCCTACCAATTCACTTAACTCCCTCAATGGTTTTATGCTTCCCACCTTGCTTAGTGGGGACGGTGGGAAGCTGGACACTCTTTTCAAGGGCTTTTTGCCTGGAGGCTTAGGTTCTTCTAAAACAGCTGCAGAACTTTTTGATAAAGGTATTTCCCATGTATTAAGTAGCTCAAACCCGAATCAAAAGATTGCAAGTGCATATAAAACTCATTATGAGTTAATTATATCAAAACTTAAAGGCACTAAAGATTTAAATGGTATGGGTTATACAGCAGAGAATCTGCATATGGCAGCATTGATGAGTAACCACAAAGTGTTGGCTGATACCCCAATACATCATGTAAGGGACTTGGGTTCATTCAATCCAACTGACTGGAGTAACTATTGTGATGTAGCAGATTTGCAGATAGTTACAACTCCAGAAGGCAAACAAAGAGCTTATGTAAGCCCTAAAGATAATAGGGCTGAGGAATATCGAAAACAGCCTACTTTTTGGGTAGAATCAGAATTATTACATTTGTTATATAATCCTGTATATTATTGTTATGGATTGCCCATACAGAACCCACAACTTATTACTATCGATGAAAATACACTTATGAAAATTGTTAAAAAAACGGGTAAAAAAGCAAGTGAGATTAAAACAGATTATTATCAACAGCAATTCTATTATCATGGGGGCGATAAAGGGGGCTGTAAAGAATTGAAAGAGTTGCAAAATAAAGTTCATACTATTTGGTGGGGGCATGATGATGCTGTGGGGGATTTTTATGAGTTAAAGCCTTTAGAAGGCTGTGGGGATCCTACTAATAATTGCAACAATGGCATCCCATCAACCTCACCAAAAGCACCCATAGAACCGCGTAAAGTTGAACCTAAGAGAATAGAATAGGTAAATTTCTACCTACGAATAGCACAAATTTGACGCATTTTTGTAGGGATTTACAGAATAAATCCCTACAAAATTTTTATTACAAACAATCAACTACATCATCATGAAAACAATCATTTTCACTTTTATCGGAATTTTATCCTTGTCTTTATGTGCATTTATATGTATCAAAAATAGGCATTCCCAAACAGTTTCTCTTCAAGCAAATCACAATATTTCGGGGGGGAAGATAATAGAATTGGACTTATCAGACAAAAGCCTTGCTTTTTCTCGTTATGCTAAACTTGGTAAGATTTCAGTTTTTATCATTTCCACACACACATGCCCGCCTTGCAAGCAATTAAAAATGGCTTTGCAGAATGCTTTTGATACAGGCGAAATAAGCGCAAAAGAAGTAGATATTTATTATTGTTTAGTGTCTAAAAATAGTGAGGATAGGTTTGAAACTATGGATATGAGAAATGGCTATAGAAATTTCAAATATGTAGATGTTTTAACAGAAATTTTTCCCACAACTTATATACTTGCGCCAACGACCAACTGCTTTGCTATTGTAAAAGGAAATCATCCTGAACAAATAATTCCGCCAATTCAAGACTTGACTATTGCAAAACAACAGTATTTTACCCTTTCCGCACTTGACTACGGAAATCCTAAAGGAGAGCAAAATTATAGCGAAATGGAAAAAGAAATAGCAGAACTCAAAAAAGAGAACGAGGAATTAAAGGCACAAATACAAGCAAATGCCTATAGACCTCAATATCCTGTTCAAACTGAAAATACAACTGCTTATAGCCCTCCGCCCGTTCAAAAAAACATACCTGTTGCTAATTCTTCGAATGCTTATTTTACAAGGTTGAGGTCTAATTTTGAGGTATTATCCAGTAAGCAGTTATCAGACCCAAGCATAAACCAATTCAAGATATGTAGACTATCACTTGTTGTAAATAATAACCATATCCACGAAAAAGAATTCCTCAAAAGCAAAATTAGGGTTGCCACCTCAATTGATAAAAAGGCTATCATTATCTCTAATGGCGACTTTCTATCTGGAATGAGTAATGATTTTTTCAGTGAGTATCAAGTAAATAGAAACGACCTACGCTATATACCAGAACAAGGTGAAATACAATGTATTTTCCCGAATTTCACAATCGAAGAAGTTATGCCGGCAAGAACAACGCCAGGGTGCATTTACATAGATTTTTTATATTCTGATAATTGAAATGGCATGATGTATGGGTAAGGCTACCTTAATTGCCGTTTGTATTTTGTCAAATAGGCTACCTTTTTTGTAGGTTGCAACTCTCTAAAAGCGACTATTTTCGTGAAATTACCTATTCTGTTCATGATTATCTTCGTTAATAAGAGTGGCTCACTTTTCAAAAGTGAGCCACTCTTAATATAAAATAGCCTAATTATCTCCTCCATTTACGCCACCGCAAAGCCCGTATATTGTCGCACATTTTGCGCATGAAAGCCTAAGACAATATCAGAATTAGCAATTCCTTTTTCGTTCAATTCCTCAAAAAAGTCCATATCAATCCCATTATGTTGTACCCACACCTTTCCGTCAGGCTTTACATCTATATGCAGAAAGCTGGCATAAAACCATTTATTTCCTTCCCAGCCTACCCCAAATAGCAGGTAATGCCCATGCTCATCATCTATAATAATTTGATTTTCAACGCCTCCCTCTTCAGGAGGCAATATACTTCCCATTTTTTCTATCAACTCATGAACGATAGCTTTGTGGAGGTTTACTTTATTATCCATTGCGTAAGAATTGTTTGTTCAATGTCAAAAACCAATAAATTGATTTTATATTGTGTAGTCAAGCGAGTAAAGAACGCATCTTCAAAAAAACGGGCATAAAAATTAGCCGAAACCGCCAAATACAACACCCGTTGAGAATTCATTTCTGACAATGCGAAGAGATAGATAAGAAATTGCCCTACGGCTTCTTTAAAATCGTCTAAATCAGACTTTCCAATGAAACTTTTTACTTCTACCACAATTTTTTCACTCTCCTTTTCTGCACCAATCAAAATACGTTCTGCCCCTAAATCTATATATCCTTTTCTGATTCCAAGGCGAATGAAATAAGGGGCATGCGTGATAGTCCAGCCGTCTTTTTCAAGGGATGTTTTTACAATTTCGTGATAAATATCTTTTGCAGGCATACAGGCAATCAATTTCATGCAAAAATACGTTCTTTGTATCAAAAAAGCAAAAAAAGCCAGCTTTTTTTTGAATTTTATCTCTTTTTTTCAACAAAAACCCTCCTTTCCTGTTACCACAAAGCCCCTATAACCCCCTCATAACCAACAAAATGCCCCCAATCTACCCCTGAAACCCCGTTACAAAA
>JAYUZN010000007.1:0-3204 GCA_043751755.1 Bacteroidota bacterium
CAAGCACGAAAAACAAGAGGGGGAGTGGGCATGTTTTTTTTCTATAAATATCGCGTCCCTACGGGACTATAAAACCGTCAAGTTATTTTATTTTCATTCCTAAAAGAGGTAGGACTTGTTTTATTTACAGAAAAATATTTGGTAAAACAGCAAAAAAGATGCTATTTTACCCCAAATTTTCACTTGTATAACCAAAAGCTACATAAAATAGTTTGTAATGTATTTTTCAGCACACAGATTTTCACAGATGACAAGATTTTTATTTTTTGACAAGATTGACAAGATAAACAAGATAAGAAAATTAATAGGGTTTATCAATTCTCAATTCTCAATTCTCACTTTTCATTTTTCATTTATTTCTCATGCCTAAAATATTCGCGCTCATTGTAGCCATTGACGACTATCCGCGCCCCGTACCCAAGTTGCAGGGCTGCCTCAATGATGGAAACGCTGTAAAAGCCTATTTAGAAAAAAGGTTTAAAGATAGCCTTGTGCTGAAAACCCTGTTTGATGCGCAAGCCACACGCCTCAATGTTTTGCAAACCTTTGACGCACATCTTGGACAGGCAACAAAGGAGGATATAGCCTTATTTTACTATGTAGGGCATGGCTCGCAAGAAGCTACGCACCCCAATTTTGCAGAAATCGAGCCTGATGGCAAAAATGAAACCCTTGTCTGTTATGACAGCCGAGTAGGGGACGGCTTGGATTTGGCAGATAAAGAAATTGCGACTGCCATTGATAAAGTTGCCAAAAAGTGCAACAATGTGGTTACCATTTTTGACTGTTGCCATTCGGGAGGGGTAACGAGAGACATTGCAGATGACACTGTAGAGCGTTCTTTGGACGAGTTTGTGCGGGATTCCGAATATCCTGCAAGAGTGCGCCCTTGGGATTCGTATATATTGAGTTCGGACGACGACACACAAGGGCGGGCGGTTATCAATGCTGATACCAAGTATATCGTGCCAAATCCGCGCCATATCGTCATGACTGCGGCACTCGCTACGCAAACTGCAAAGGAAACAACTTTGGGACGTATGCGCAGGGGTGTTTTCACCTTCAATCTCATCAATTTGTTGGAAGCTTCGCCGATTCCCCTCAAATATACAGATATTATCAATCAGCTTCGGGCATTAGTGGCAAATAAAGTGAGCGACCAAACGCCACAACTTGACGTAGAAATTCCTGATGATGCGGATAAATTGTTTCTCAATGGCGCGCAACAGCCCGATTCTGAAGGTTATTTACTTTATTTTGACTCCAAAAACAGCAATACTTGGGAGCTGAATGCAGGGGCTTTGATGAATATTCAGCCCAATAGCAAAATCGCCATTTTCCCCATTTCTGCGACTAATTTGCGGGATACTTCTGCCAAATTAGGCACAGGCACCATTCAAAGTGCAAGTCCAGGAACAGCAGTTGTTACCCCCAATTTCAATGCAGATACGACCCTCATGTACAAGGCTATGCTTATTCAAAGCAGCGTGGGCAAGCTCAAAATAGCCTTTAATGCAGAGGCGAGTTATGCAGCTATTTTGCAAAAGGCTTTTAGCAATTCGCCCACCGCTAATATGTATTTGAGCCTTATGCCAAGTCTTGCAGAGGCAGATTATATCGTGTATGCTTCGGCAGGGAAAATTTATATTGGCAAAAAACTTGACGGGGTTGTAGGTACAAGAGGGGCAGAAACGCCTGCGATTCCTGTAGCCGCAGAATTAGTGGGGTTGAGTGCCGAAAATTCAGAAAAAGCAATTACTCGTTTAGAACATATCGCACGTTGGCAAAACGCCTTAGATTTGGGCAATCCCGCCAGCACTTTGTCCGCTACTTTGTTCCCAATGACGGTTTATCAAGTCAAAGGAAAAGGGGCAGAAGAAACCAAAACGCCGATAGGCTTGCAATTTACTCCAGACCCCAAAACAGGCAAAAACAAACTTTCTAATATCGCGTTTTCCTACAATTCAGATACAAATCTGCCCCGTTTTCAACTCAGTGTGCAGAACAAATCTACGCAAAGAGTGTATGTGAGTTTGTTGTTAGTTTCCTCTCAATTTGGCATTGTAAATTGCTTTCCTTCAGGCGGTTATTGGCTCAATCCGGGAGAAATTTGTTGGTCGAGAAAAGGGGCTTTGAATGTGCCTGTTCCTTTGCGTTTGATGGGCAGAAAGGAGACTTCGGAAAATTACAAGCTCCTCATTTCTACCGAAGAATTTGACGCAGGTTTGTTGTTACAAGATGATTTAGACCTATATATGCCTACGACTCGCAGCGCGGAAAGAGAAACCTTGCAAGGATTGAATCAGCTTTTGGGAGGCGTTCAGGACAGGGCTGTTACCTTTGATGATGACAATGACGGGGGCGGACCAGCTTATGATTGGACAACACAGGTTATACAAATGAAGGTAAAATATACGGGGGTATAAGGGGGGAATTCCCAAAAAAATACGTATCTTTGCGTTTATTTTTCTCACAAAATACTAAATAATAACAATATGCGTGCATTTCATACATTTACCTTTGATGAAGTAGAAAAAATGTTTGGCATCACAGAAGTAGATTCTTTGCCTTTATTAGCAGAATGGCTACAAACGGTTGCGAATATAAATGAACATCAAAAATATGAATTGGAGCGGCTCAAAAAACTTCTTTTGAAAAAAGCAGTAATTTGGCAAGAAGACGAATTTAAGATGTTTTTTATTGGTCCTTTAATAGAAATGGCAGAAATCGGAAATGACATATTTCAGCCGTTTACGCAACGCAGCTTTTCTATGATTCATAATGACGAGAAAATAGGCGGAAAAGTGGATTTTTTCATTGCAAAAGGCAGGAGAGTCCCTGAATTGCCGTATTTTTGTATTCACGAGTACAAGCAGGAGGCAGATAGTAGTGGCGAACCTATAGGGCAGTTACTGTCTGCAATGGTAGTTGCTCAATCGCTCAATGAAACAAAACAACCTATTTTGGGGGCTTATGTGATAGGCAGAAGCTGGTTTTTTGTGGTATTAGACGGCAATCAATACGCTAAAAGCCTGCTTTATGACGGTTCAAGTGATGACATTTTCCAAATTCTCGCCATTCTCCAAAAATCCAAAGAAATCATACAGCGATTTGTATAAGAAAAACCTGTCGTTTTAAGGCTTCACTTTAGATAAGGACTTTAGGACTTTTACGTTTTGAGGGTGTCGCACCTTTTAAAGGTGA
>JAYUZN010000008.1:0-12886 GCA_043751755.1 Bacteroidota bacterium
TTTGCAAAGTATTGACAATATTCCACAATTTTGTACGAATCTCTGGACGAGTACGCAACAATTCAAGGCGTTTTATTGCGCCTTTTGTCATAGGCATACACAAGGCTTTTGCATAGATTTGACTGCGTAGATTATAACGTAGATAGGTTATCATTTTTTGGTCACCACAGACAAATGCACCAAAACCCGCCATAGACTTGGCAAAAGTATTGAAAAGTACGTCTATTTTGTCTTGAACGCCATAATGTTCGCCTGTGCCAATGCCTGTCGCACCCATCACGCCAAAACCATGCGCATCATCTACCATCAGGCGGAAGTTGTAGGCATCTTTGAATTTCACGATTTCTGCCAAATTTCCCAAATCTCCTTTCATGCCAAAAACGCCTTCTGTGATAACCAAAATGCCGCCGCCTGTTTTGTCTGTAATCGCCTTTGCTTTTTTGAGCCTGTCCTCAAATTGCGTCATGTCATTGTGGGCAAAAACAAAACGTTTTGCAAGGCTCAAATTCATTCCATCTAAAATACAGGCATGAGAAAGTTGGTCATAGACAATCACATCTCGGCGGTCTGTGAGGGTTTGAATGATAGAAACGCAGCCTTGATAGCCAAAATTCATCAAAAAAGCATCTTCTTTTTGCATAAAATCGGCAACTTCTCGCTCAAATTGTTCGTGAAAATTGCTGTTGCCCGTCAGCATACGCGAACCCATCGGAAAAGCCAAGCCATATTCTGCGGCAGCTTCTGCATCAGCCTTGCGCACTTCGGGGTGATTTGCCAAGCCCAAATAGTTGTTTAATGACCAATTCAGGACAGGTTTGCCCCGAAATAGCATGTGCGGACCTACTTCTCCCTCCAATTTAGGAAAAGTGAAATATCCATGTCCAAGTTGTGCGAACTTGCCTAAGTCCACTGACATGTTTCTGTCAATTTTATCGAAAATATCCATTTTGATAGGAAATAAAGAGATGTAGTAATTTTGTTTAAAAAGCGTTGCAAAGATAGGGTATTTTCGGGATAGTTTCGTTATAGTTTCACGCAGATTTTCGCAGAAGGGAGACGCAGATTTCACGCAGATTAAGAAAAATTCGCGAGAATCTGCGGTTAAATCTGTGGAAATCTGCGTGAAATTACGATTATTGTGGATAGCTCCCATACTGTTTTTCCAGCCCAATTTTAAGCGCATTATTTTCGCCTTTGTCTATTTTTACTTCCAATTTGGCTTGAATGGGCAATGAAACAGCCGAAAGTAAGTCCAATTTTGCTGCTTTTTCGATATTATCTACCGAAGTAGCATAGTCCCACCACTCTTTATTGTTATCTGCCACCTTTTCTGTATTTGGCATATCTACCGCAATTATGCGCGTATTTGCGTCTATTCGGGTCAAATCGGGGTCGCCAATCGGCAAAATAACGACTACTTTCCAAACTCTTGCAGGTACTGACACCTTTCCTTTAGCAATGTATTTCGTAGTTCCACCCTTGCTGCCTGTGCCACCCAAGCCATAACTGCCTGCTATAATATACATTTCTTTTCCTTCAAACGCCAAATCTCGACAATAATCTTCCAAGCCTTTCCATACTCTTTGATTGCATTTTGGAGCTTGCGGGATAATATTTGACATGAAAAAAGTAGCCTCATTGTCGGCAAGAGAGCCGTCTCGGTCATCAGAAGGACATAAATGCCCTCTGTCAAAACCCGAAGCTGTATAATCGTTTTTGGTAACGACTTTGAAGCCTTTTGGCAAACGGGAATCAGGGTGAAAATCCTGCCTTTTGGTCTCGCCTTTCCATGCCTTGCTCAAATGCCAAGCCACCCATTTTGCCTCGCCTGTGCCATTGTCAAAAGCTAAGGCATATTGCGGACATTCGAGGAGATAATTGTGGAGGGCAGAAGGATTTGCTTTGGCATTGCTGGGGTTTCCCAAGGTTAAATGCACGTCTCTTGTGGCTTTTCCTTTTGTGGGAAGGTCAGGCTTGTCTTTTGGGTGATGCTTTTTGCTGCTGTCTTTTACGACAACTTTCGGCTTATTTGTCTCATCTTCAAAGAGTTTTGCCAAGTCTTCTCTGCCCAAAAAGGCAAGAACTGCGATGATGAGGGTAATGAGAATGGGGGGAAGTGTTTTTTTCATATTTTTACGGTGTTTATGGTAAAACTCTCGACAGTGTTGAGAGTTTTGCACTATTCAATCTTGTTCTTATATTAATAACATTCTCGCCACAGAGTAGCGAGTTTTAGAAGGTGAATTTTCTTTTTATCACGTTTTTTTTGTTTTTTACTATAAACTTCCGTACCTTTGTGCTGACCGAATCGTTTAGGGCGTTTTCGTGAAGCATTGCGCAAGCAATTAGCACATGGAATCGGTTGTTATTAGCCACTCATTTGAGTGGCTTTTTTCGTATATATAATGTTTGTAACATAATACGATTCTTTTTCTTTCGCAACTTTTTGAGACTTGTAACTGTTCTTATTTCTTGGATACAAAAATATATTCTCCCTATTGTATGTTTTTCAAACAAAATTCCCAGATTCCCTATGCGAGATTTCCCGACCTCTTTTATTAAATCCGCTTCAGAAATAATCGTAGCTATTTGCATGAAATCTTCACAAGTTACGCCTATTTGCCCCATTTTTGCTTCATTTTCAGGGTCTCCATGATGTTTTAGTACATGCTTAATGCTGTAATTATCTATGGAAAAGACATAATCTAACAAAGCAAATCCTGTTGCTTGTTCAATTCTTTGTGCAAAATATTCATTTACCTTCCCTATTTCTAATATTTCATATTCAATGTTAGGATTATCTATAATTTTTTGCACAAGTTCTTGTATTTTTTCTGCTACATTTTCGATAAACATGTTTTAATTTGTAGAAAGTAAATGAGTTGTAATAGTTTGATTATTAATATTTTATATTAAAATATCTTTGCAAAAGGTCTATATTTTTTGCCCCCGTTTGTGTCCCCACAAACGGGGCTTTTCTGCTATATGCGTATTGAACGCCTATTTGTCCTCCGTTTGCGAGGACACAAACGGAGGCGTGAATTTTCAATTTTCAACTTTCAACTTTCAACTTTCAATCCTTATATCCCAATATCCTCAGCACCTGTTGGCTGATTTGCTCCTCATGTATGACCTTGTAAGTCCTTGTGCCATCGGGGTTTACACCAATAATCACATGTTTAGGGTCGGGCATAAGGCAGTGATGTATGCCCCCTACGCCACTCAAAACTTCTTGATATGCTCCTGTGTGAAAAAAACCTAAATATTGTTGTTTTCTTGTTTTTGGCATAAAAATAGCGTCCACATGCGCCTCCTGATTGTAATAATCATCACTATCACAAGTCATTCCACCAATGTTTACCTTTTCGTATTCTGCGTCCCAATTGTTGATAGGAAGCAGGACAAACCGCTTGTTGATTGCCCAAATATCGGGTAGCATCGTTATAATACTGCCATTTATCATCAACCATTTTTCCCTATCATTTTGCTGTTTTCTCCCCAAAACCTTGAAAATCGTGCCGCTACTTTCCGAAACGGTATAGCTCCCAAACTCTGTGAGCAAATCGGGTTCGTGAACGCCATGTTCGCCGCAAATTTGCTTAACAATCCGCACAACTTCGCCTATAACATAGTCATAATCGTATTCAAATACCAAAGAATTGCGGAAAGGCAAGCCTCCTCCAATGTCTAACATATCCAAATGTGGGTTTATTTTTTTGAGTTTGCAATACAAATTCACAAACTTTTCAAATTCATTCCAAAAATAAGGCGTATCTTGAATCCCAGAATGGACAAAAAAATGTAAGAGTTTTACCTTATAACCTTCGCTTTCTACGTCTTTGAGTTTATGATTGTAAAATTCAATAATCTCATCTTCCCTAATCCCCAAACGACTCGTATAGAACTCAAAATCAGGCATTTCCTCCGTAGCCACGCGCAAACCAATGTTGCAAGGAATGTCTAATTCATTGTAGTAAAAGTTAAATTCCTCTTTGTTATCTAAAATAGGAATTACATTTGTAAAGCCATCATGAATCAAATCTACAATATTTTGCTTGTATTGATAGTTTTTGAAGCCATTGCAAATCACCAAAATATCCTTTTGGAGATGTCCACTTCTTTCCAAAGATTCGATAATGGGAATATCCAAAGCCGAAGAGGTTTCTATTTGCGCACCCGCTTCAAGGGTTTCTGACAAGATGTGTTTAAAATGAGAGCTTTTTGTACAATAACAATAGGTGTATTTTCCGCGATAGTCATATTTTAGCATGGCTTTTTGGAAATATAGGCGTGCTTCCTTTATTTTTTTGCTGATGAGGGGCAAATAGGTAAACCTCAGCGGAGAGCCATACGTCTCCACTAATTCCATGAGATTGATTCCATAAAAATGAAGTTCGTCATCATTTACTTGAAATCCCTCTTGCGGAAAATCTACGCTTTGCATCAAAAAATCGTGATAACTTTGCATGTATATTTGTAAGTGTGTTGTAAATCGTGTATTTTTGGCGGTGCAAAGATACACATTCTACAAAAACGAAAAAGGTATTTTTCTCGTTTTACCGCAAAGTTCGCTAAGGAACCGCAAAGGACGCTAAGAAATTGCTAACTTTGCGCCCTTTGCGTGGGCTTCCTTTGCGAACTTTGCGGTTTATAGACTCAAAAGGCGAAATACTTTGCTTTTTTTTCTTTACAGCAGAAAACAATTCGTAGCTTTGCCGATGGAAGGGGAGAATATACTATTTTAGTGAACTTTTGTAGATGATTATACGTTATCAGGACTTACGCATTTTGCCACGAATTACACGAATTTTCACGAATTAACAGCCCAAATTCGTGAAAATTAGTGCAATTCGTGGCTATAAAAGCAACATTTCCAAACATTATGAGTAAAACAATTTATACAAAAGATGTGCTTATAGGACAGATATTTCATCCGGGAGAGCATATCAAAGACGAGTTGGAAGATTATAATCTTACCCAAAAGCAGCTCGCTGAAAAAATAGGCATAAAGCCTTCTGTTATGAGCGAACTCGTAAACGGTAAACGCAATGTTACGGCTGCGCTTGCTATCAAATTGGGCGAACATTTGGGGCTTAATGCAGAAATGTGGATGAAATTGCAGGCACGTTACGAAATTATGACCATCAAAAAACGCATGAAAGCCGAAATTGAAGAGAGTGACATTCCCGAAACAAAGAAAAAAGAGCTGTTAGTAAGCATTATTTAAGCACTATTCTGACTTATGCAAAACTGCCACGAATTTCCGCTCACTAATTCGTGTAAATTCGTGTAATTCGTGGCAAAATGCGTAAGCCTTGACTATTTTGACAAAATGAAACGTATAAAACAACCCAAAATCACCGATTCCCTGTTGGTAGAATCTGCGTGGGAAGTCTGCAATCAAGTAGGCGGAATCTACACCGTTATTCGTTCCAAAGTGCCGCGCATGATGGAGAAATGGGGCGATAAATACTGCCTCTTGGGACCGAATGTACACCCAAATGTGATGGCAACCTTTGACCCTATTGCAGATTTTAGTGATGCGTTTGGGCAGGTCGTGCTGCGAATGCGCAAAAAAGGCTATGACATACAATATGGCAGGTGGCTCATTTCGGGGCGACCAAAAGTGGTTTTGTTTGGCTTGCAAAGTGCGTGGCGAGAGTTGAGCGACATAAAATTTGAGTTGTGGGAACACCATGACATCCCTACGGCGGGCAAAGACGATTTGGTGGACCAAGTGCTTGTGTTTGGGCATCTTACCAAAATATTTCTGTTGGAATTGGCGGCTGTAGAAGCTACAAATCCCAAAAAAATAATTGTGCATTTTCATGAATGGATGGCTGCTACCCCTATCCCTTTTTTGCGCAAAAGAGACACGCAAATTCGCATCATTTTTACCACACATGCCACCCTTTTGGGCAGGTATTTGGCAGGAAATGACCCTGCTTTTTATGAGCATTTGCCTTTTTATGATTGGGCAAAGGAATCCAAACATTTTGGCATAGATACGCAGGTGCGCATAGAAAGGGCTGCGGCGCATGGTTCGCATATTTTTACGACTGTGAGTGAAGTTACAGGCAGAGAATGTGAGTATTTATTGGGCAGAAAAGCTAATCTTATTTTACCGAATGGGCTTAATATTGAGCGTTTTACGGCTTTGCACAAGTTCCAAAATCTGCATCAAGACTATAAAGAGAAAATTCAGTCGTTTATAATGGGGCATTTTTTCAATAGCTATTCTTTTGATTTGGATAAAACCCTGTATTTCTTCACTTCGGGTAGATATGAATATAAAAATAAAGGCTTTGACCTAACTTTGGAGGCACTTGCCCGCCTCAATTGGAAGATGCGGCAGGCGAAATCGGATATTACTGTTGTGATGTTTTTTATTACAAAAAGACCCTATACCAGCATGAAATCCAACGTATTGGAGTCGCGGGCGGTGATGGAGGAGATTCGCAAAACCTGTGATGCGATTGTGGGCGAAGTGAGCGAAAAACTCTTTAATTCTGCGGCTGCGTCTTCGGATTACAAACTGCCTTATCTCAACGATTTTGTCTCGGATTATTGGCGTTTGCGCTTGCGTAGGACTTTGCAAACGTGGAAATCGAAGGAGCTTCCGCCCGTTCTTACCCATAATTTGACGAATCCTGAACGTGATGAGATTGTGCAATTTGTCAATCATTCCGATTTAATCAATCACAAACACGACAATATAAAAATCATTTATCACCCCGATTTTATTTCGCCGATGAATCCGCTTTTTGGGATAGAATATGCAGATTTTGTGCGCGGTTGTCATCTCGGCGTTTTCCCAAGTTACTATGAACCCTGGGGTTACACGCCTTTGGAATGTGTGGCAAGCGGGATTCCTGCGGTTACAAGCGACCTGTCGGGTTTTGGGGATTATGTGATGGAAACCATGCCTAAACACAATGAAAATGGCATTTTTGTGGTAACGCGCAAAAATAAAACGTTTGAAGAGGCGGCAGAGGAATTGGCGAGTATGATGATGAGATTTGTGCTAATGACCCGTAAAGAGCGAATCGCCTTGCGCAATCAGGTGGAGGCTTCTGCGGAAGACTTTGACTGGAAAAATCTGGCTGCGCATTACGATATGGCGTATAGTTTGGCGATTGTGTAGTAGATACCATTTTCTAAATGGCAGTCAAGGCTGCCATTTAGAAAATGGCGGCTATGGGAAAAATATTTATTTTTCATTTCATTTGGTATTCTCAATATAAACCCTTATCTTGTCCCCCAAAACTTGCCGCTCTTGTAACAAAGGTGGGCTTCGAGCCTCGCAGCCCACAACGTACCCGAAAAGCTCTCTGAGCTTTGCTACCACCACGAGTTGATTTGTACCTAACTGTTTTTCATTCTTTAAACGCATTTTTTATGAAAAAGCTAAAAAGCTATTCTATTCTATTCTATTCTATTCTATTCTATTCTATTCTATTCTATTCTATTGCCTGCCGCTTAGTGCGCAGAATGGGGCAGCACAATCCCCGCCCACTTTTAACTTTTATCAAATGTTAGATTCTTTTTATCAAACGCATGCACCCGATACGCTTGAAGGAGGGCTTTACAATGAAGTAAATAGGCTTGCCCAAATATGGGGACCTCGCCTTTATCCTTCGGGAGATTTCGCTGTAGCTGCGCAAGCGCAAAAGGCTTATATAGACAATTGTAGCGCAAATGCAACTGCTTATTCTGCGCACTGGAAAAGTTTGGGACCCAATGATATTGTTAGTGGTCTCGGAGTGGGCGTAATCCATAAAATTATTTTCCCCTACAATTACGATTATCCAACAGGAAGCCATCACACTTTTTATGCCACTTCTCATCATGCAGGTTTATGGCGAACGGAAAATAATGGTGCGTCTTGGAACTCGGTGAATACAGATTTGGGGATTCCCCTTACTTCTGTTGCAGATTTAGCCATCAGTCACCAAAATACTGACCATTTGTTTATTTGTACAGGGATGTCTGAAGGCAGAACGAATTTCTATACAGGACTTGTTATGTCAAATATAGGCACATCACTTCCTGTCTATTCGTTTGGGGTATTTCGGTCCTTAGATTATGGGGCTACTTGGCAAAATATGAGCGGAAATTTATTTGACGCCAATAATCCTGACCGTTTGCCTGACCTCTCTTATACTCGTAAACTGCTTATTAACCCTACGAACGAAAATATTGTTTTTGTGGCTACAAGTCAAGGCATTTACAAAACAGAGGATGGCGGGGTTACCTGGGAACGAAAATTGAATACAACTATTTCAAACATAGATAATGAACTTTGTAGCATTGAATTTAAACCGAATGACGCTACAGTATTGTATGCTTCAGGGCGATATATTTATCGTTCAACTGATGGTGGAGACACTTGGAATAACATATCTTTGGGGATTAATGTGGGTGATTTGGATTTGACAAATATAATTGACGTAAATCTACATCCTGCTTGGGGCTATACGGGTAATGAAGATAATGAGGGAGCAGATAGGACGAACATTTGTGTTAGCGCACAAAACCCTGATAGGCTTTATGCTTATTTTTCGTATGGTTCGGGCAAACCTGCTTATATATATGCTTATGACTCGAGTGTCATAGGCATAAATGGAGAACATTGGTTCAATTTATTATCTTTGTATCCCAATATACCCGGTACTCAAGCGGGTGCTACCCCTATTTCGGATAATTATGAATATAATTCTGCGCGATTGCCCTTAGTAGCCTCTCCAATCCTCGCCAACCGATTGTACTTTGGTTCCGTGAATAATAGTGCATTAGAAATTTCGGTAACGAGTAACAAGTTAGCAGGAACTCTTCTCGCTGCTACTACTGCTCATACAGATGTTCATGCCTTAGTATTTGCGCCTAATGCAAGCTCTTTACCTTTACCATTAGAATCTGAAGCCCCTATTTGGATGGGAGATGACGGGGGCGTATGGCTTTCTAATAATGCCTGTGCCAACTGGCTGGCTAGGTCTAAGGGATTAGGCATTTCCCTCATCTGGTCTTTTGATGATAGCGAGTTTGATAATGATAGAATTGGGCTTGCTGTTCAAGATGATTATACGATTGCCCAAAGTGAAAATACGATAAATAATCCTAATCCTTGGAAATTTGTGAATGGCGGAGATGGATATGCGGCACAAATTGATGACTATAACGGGCAAGATTTGTATAGCACAGAAAATAATAGCAAAGGGATTCACCGAGCTAATCTTTCAAGTACAAATGCTACTTTTGAGGATAATACATCTGGAGTACCTGACCCAAACCCTGCTGGTGGCACTTTATTGTTACCTACTGGACAGAATGGGGTAACTCCGCCTACGACCTTTCAAGTAAAAAACGACCCGCAAGACATGGATAAATTATATTTTGGTTTATTTGAATTGTATCAGACAAGCTCAGGTGCCAACCTAGATGATGCAACTTCTTGGACCTTAAAATCCGATTTAGTTAAGCATTTGGGTTTTGATAACTTACCCTTATTAAATAATTCACGCTATCAAATTGTCAATGATAACATAAATGAATATAGAGCCATTCAAGAGTTAGCGATTGCAGAAAGTAATCCCGCACAGATTTATTTCTCTAATTTTCATTTTTTTTCTCCACAGAATTGGAACCCTAATCTATACAATTTCCACTTATTTAGTTCAAACTTAAGTGGTACAGATTGTATAGACCCTACTCAGACGTGGTCATTTGAAGATATAGGTTGTTATTTAGTGGATGCTGTGGCACTATCCCAATCTGTACCTGGGTTTATGGGCGAATTGTGTGTTATAACAGGCATTGCAGTTGACCCCGATGATGAAAAAAAGCTTTGGCTAAGTTTTAGCGGCTACCTTGACGGGCTGAAAGTGTGGTATAGCGAAAATAGAGGACTTACGTGGCAGAGCGCAGACCCGAATAATACTTTATGCAATATGCCTGTAAATAACATTGTGTATCAAAGAGGCTCTGACGACCGCTTATATATTGCCACAGATGTAGGAGTATATTATAAAGACAATAGCATGACAGGCTGGCAAAGATATGGGGATATACCCAATGTAAGGGTTACAGAACTCAAAATAAATGACTGTTCTGGAAACCTCCGAGCCGCTACTTTTGGCAGAGGGTTGTGGGAAGTAGCCCCAATCCCCGTAGAGGATTTGGGAGAGGTAGCGTATGAAATTAGCAATAATACGGTTTGGGACCAAGACGATATAAGCATGAAACGGGATATTCGTATAAAAGCAGGATATTCTTTAACGGTCAAAAAGAAATTGAGTATGCCCAAACAAGGCAAAATTATCGTAGAACGCGGGGCGAAACTCATGGTAGATGGGGGCACGATTACCAACTTTTGTGAGGAAATGTGGCAAGGTATCATTGTAGAAGGCGACCCTATGGAACATCAATTTGCAGATGTGAATGGGAATTATGCACAAGGCTATTTAGAATGTAAAAACGGCGCAACGATAGAATACGCCCATGATGCTGTAATGCTTTGGAATCCATATATATACAATGAACATGGGGGCATTGTCAAAGCAACAGACAGCCATTTTCTCAACAATCGTAGGTCAGTATCTTTTATGGCGTATCAAAATACAAGCCCCGGTACGATTAATCCTGCTGCAAATGCTTCTTATTTCAAAAACTGCCAATTTGAAATCAACAATGATTATAGGAGAAGCGATTTTTGGGCGCATATAACCGCATGGAAAGTAGATGGAATCCCCATACAAGGCTGCGATTTCAAATACACCCGCACACAAGGCATTACAGACAAGGCGCAAATGGGAAAAGGCATTTTTACGATAGATGCCAATTTCTTGGTAACGGATTATTGCAATAGCAATACGGTTCCCTGCCCTGCAAATGCGGTAAAAAGAAGCACGTTTCAGGGCTTGAACTATGGCATACATGCAACCGCAGAAAGCTGGGGCTTTGCTTTTGCGGTAAATAGAACAGATTTTAATGGGAATATACGAGGAGTAGTTTCAGAAAAGTTGGAATATTTTTCAGCTACCGAAAATGAATTTACACTCGGCAATAATTTGAATGTACTTATAAACCCCAGCCTTACGGTTGATTACGCAGGGATTTTGGGCAATCGTACTTACGGTTATCGTATTGAAGAAAACGCTTTTCAAGGTAATGCTAACAGTGCTACGCCTTATAAATGGGGGGCTACGCTTATACATTCAGGTGCTGGGAATAACCAAGTCTATCGTAATAGCTACCAAAATCTAACCGTAGGAAATTTCGGATTAGGCTTTAATCGCAATAAACCCGGTTCTTCTGGGCTTCAATTCCTCTGTGGCAATCATAGCGATGATATATATGATATGTATATAGAAAATTTGGGGGCAGATATTACCTTTCAAGGGATAAGAAATGAACAAAGTATTGTTAAGATAGTAAGTGGAATCCCTACTGATTATTCCGCAGGAAATGATTTTTCGTTAAATGGCAATAATGGTGAATCGGATTATTTTAATCACACAAAAAATGAGATTCGATATTTTCGTCATGCAGCATCAGGTACGCCTATAAGCCATACACCTTATACGCCTCAATTATATGGTGGTGTTACATATACAAGTGTTTTGTATTTACAAGATTGCCCTTCATATATCAATGAGGGTTTTGAGGGAGAACTCACAGAAGGGCAAAAAAATAGTACTAAAACAGAGTATTATAATGCAGAAGATGCTTATGCAAATTTGCTCTATACCTACAATGAGTTAATAGACGAAGGCAATACTTCTCAATTGGTTATGAATATCCAAGTAAATTGGTCTGATGATGCTTGGGGTTTGCGTACTCAACTACTTTCTCACGCGCCTTATCTTTCCGAACAAGCTATGATAGAAGCCTTAGAATTAGCTATTTTGCCCAACGCCATGATTATGGAAGTTCTCTTGGCAAACCCAGATATTTTGCGTAGTCGTTCTTTTATGGAATATTTAGGGAACATGTCAAGTCCTCTCCCTAATTATATGATGTCTGTATTAGATGCTATGCGTAATACTGGGACTTCTCGAACTGTTTTAGAGGAGGCATTAGCAACAGAACGCTACTTAATGGATTTTGCAGGAGATAGGCTGTTGAGGGATATGTGTATTTACCCCAATGAAAGCAAAGATAGCTTGCTACTTTGGCTTGATAAAATGCCTTCACTTCAAAGCAAATATACCTTAGCTGAGCATTATGCAGCAAATCATGAATACGAAAGTGCTTTGCAAATCTTAGATGACCTTTCTACTCAAGAAGGGTTTGATGAAGCAGAGCATGAAAGATATATGGATATTTTCATGTTGCGAAAAGCTGTTTATCAATCCAATAGAATTTTATCCCAATTATCTGAAGAAGAGAAAAGTGCCTTATGTGACATTCGAGAGGCTTCTGATATGAGTTCATCTGTAATAGCAAACAATATATTATGCTTTTGGTACAATGATTGTCAAGAAATAGAAGTTCCTATTCCTGAATCTGAACAACAACTGCGTAAAATTCCTACAATGCCAACAGCAACCGTATTGAATAATATATATAACTCTGTTGTTGTTTATCCCAATCCTTCGCATGGCTTTACTACTTTTTCTTATCAAATAGAGAGAGAAGAAAAAGCAACTTTAGAAATCCATGATATAACGGGTAAGATAATAGAAACATTCCTAATAAAGGAAAAAAGAGGCGATATTTTGTGGGACTCTCGCAAGTATGGAAATGCTATATATATCTATGAAATGAAAATAGGGGCTGAAAAAGTCGCAGTAGGCAAAATTGTTGTAGAAAACTAATTTAACATAACATGCTGATAGTTCTTAACTATCAGCATGTTTCATTTTTAACCCAAAAAGAAGATGAAAAA
>JAYUZN010000009.1:0-2541 GCA_043751755.1 Bacteroidota bacterium
CCTTCGGGAACAGAGGTTGCCCGAATTTGCGCCATACCTGCGTAAGTTGCGCCCACATTCACGTCCCATGCAAAGGCAGGATAATCGCCTTCATCTAAGCCACGAACCACATTTTCCGCATCAGCCAATTCCCCAAGATGATTAGGTCCGTAAGGAATATAGACCCTATCTGAAAGGCGGTGATTTGTGCCATCTGTCGGCACAGGCGTACCCGTTGTAGGGGCATTGCCAGAGCCATTTCCGCCTTGAAACAGCCATTGTCTTTGGTCATCTACCACCAAATCCCCTCCCGCTAATACGCCGCCACTTAGGGCATTCGACACATAATACGTATAGCGCACATTCGTAGGCAATGGCATATTAGGATTGTCTTTTGTGCCGTTCCATTGATAGTTGAATCCCACACTTTGCCCATTTTGATTGATGCCTTGCTGAACAGAATTGTCATTTATGCCATTGCAATTTACGTCATTGTTCCAGTAGCTATAAGGAAACGCAGGAATATCGGTCTCTTTTCCGCCAAAAAGATACACTCCCGGATAATCATTTTGAAAAATATTGAGATTGTCATAGCTATAACGCAAATCCCTCACCGCCTCACTTGCCAAATCGGGAAGGAAGTTGTCCAAAGAAGCGTCATTTCCGCCTGCATTTTCGTCCTTTTCCTTCGTTTCGCCACTTTGACGGGCAAAAGGAATCACGACTCCGCCTTTTGGGGTAGTCTGCGCCACCCGCAAATTGGAAATATTGCCCATCGTATTAGAGCCTAAATGCGGCGTTCCTACCGTCAAAAGTTTGGCTACTTTGTGTCCATCTGCCAAGGCAGGATTTACCCACCAACGATGCGCGCTATTTGCATTGTTATTGACTGTGCGTTGCAGATATTCTCTACTTGCCAAACCGCCCATAGAATGCCCCACCAAAATCACTTTTTTCTTGCTCGGATTTGCTGCCAAAATCGCCTCAATCGCCTTTCCTACCAAAGCTCCCTGTTTCAAAATAGCGGATTCATTGTTATCACAATCAAACAAACTCGGCGCACCTCCTACAAGCGGAAAAGCACTCATATTGCCATTTGCAGCCACGCTCACATCAAAGTTCATGGCATACACGCAGCCCGCCGCAAGCACATTGTTTTCATTGGGAAAAACCCATCTCACGTCATCATCTGCCGTTCCCATGATGCCGTCATTTCCAGCAATATTTTCGGACGTTGTGGCATTCGCTGCGGCATGAAATACGTCTGCCCTCGCGCCCCAAACACCTTGAAAATAGCTGTTATAGGGGACTAACCATTGGTCAGAATTGCTCACCAATCCATGAATGAATAGCACAGGATAGGCGCAATCGCAAGGGCAGACGGGTTGTGAAAAGCCCATAAGTGTGCCGAAACTTAGTAAGAAAGAGAGGAGGAAATGTCTTTTGTTCATATTTTACTTTTACAAAAAAAAAATTAGCCTGCAAAAGTACGTTATTTAGCTTAACTTGACATTAAAATTGGATTAAAATTAGGGGCAGTTAGGGGACGACATTATGACATTTAATAGGGTGGCGAACCTTTGAGAGGCGCACTACCCTACAAAAAAACGCAGGAAAAATCACTTCTCACTGCGTTTTAAGTATAATAAAAGCCTATTGTTATTTAATTACCTGCAAGCGCAGGCTTGTTTGGGCTTTACTTGTGCTGATATTCACGAAGTAAATACCGGCACTTTCAGATGCCATATTTATATTCAGCGTATGTTTTCCTGCCAATAATGGCTGTTGTTGAGAAGAAACTTTTTTGCCTGTCAAATCATAGACCGAAACCGTAACTTCCTCATTGTTAGTCAATTCAAAAGAAAGATTTACCCTTCCATTTGTAGGATTAGGCATCATTTTCAAGGCTGTTAAAGCCTGATTTTCTTCCATCCCTACACTCACACTCACAGACTCCGTTGTTTTGCTACAACCGCGTGCATTTGTTACTGTTACCGTATATTGCCCACTTGCAGAAGCTGTGATAACAGGCGTAGTTTGTCCATTTGACCATAAATAGCTTGCATAGCCCGAAGGAGCCGTCAAAACACTGCCAGATACGGTGATGGCTGGAGTTGCCGAGAAATAATTGAGAGGTGCAGTACTATAATCTGCGTCTTGCGAGTTCCATTCTGTCCAGCAGTCCGTCCAGTCATGGCTTTGGTCAAAAGCCCCTCTGTAGGGAGTCGTTGAGAGCGAGAGAAGATTGCTTGCGCTGAAATCTGCCCCAGCGTTCAAAGGAGAACCCGCCATGAGCAAGAAATTCGGATTTGTGTAGTTGAAAGGGTCAGTAATCATCACATCACTGCTATTGGTAAGCCCTGTATTTCCGCCTAATGCAAACCAAATTGCCATGCCAAATATGCCGCCCGAAGAATCTAACAAAGCCACATCAGAACCCGCAATTATGTTGTTTTTAAACTCCAATGCGCCACTTGTTACATTGTCAAAGGTGTTTGTCCCTTCCACTTTCAAGCCTGTAGGCCAGCCTACAAAAACCGAGTTATATACATCTATCGCAGT
>JAYUZN010000010.1:0-1741 GCA_043751755.1 Bacteroidota bacterium
TACTGCCCCCGACAAAACCACTTTTCCATTTGTATCATACAGCCGCAAAAAGCCCTCAAAATCAGGCTTTTGTGCGATATAGACATTGAGAAAATCGGCAGTAGGATTGGGGGAAATGAGCATTTTATAGGAAACATTTTCCCCTGCGGATATGCCTACACTCTGACAGCCTGGGACAAGGCAACCAAAGCTATCTGTACGAGCGAGCCATGCGTAAGTGCCGATAGGGTCGCTGTTATGGCTGTAAATATAGCCCACAAGCGAAAATCCGCCATCTGTATTGCGCACCATATCTGAAAAATAGTGGTCGCCTCCTGTGATGAGTGTATGCCGCCTGTCCCAAACTATTTGCCCATCTTTGTTTACTTTTAGTAGCCAGCCTTTACCATTAGGATTAGTTGGGTCATCTCCGCAGACTACCGCCCCAGCGTCAGGAGTAGCTACGACTTTGAATAGCTCTGAATATTCGCAGTTTGCAAGTTGAAAACGAATTTGCCAAAGTTGTTGATAAGGGGGAGGGCTATATTTGGCAATATAACCTAAGCATGACCAATCTTGTGTAGTAGGATTTTGGCGGGTCATAATTCCACAAGCAATTAAATTTGTATCGCTTGTCAATTCAAGACTATTTATCCATATAACACTATCTGCTTTGGGACAAATATACACATTTTCGACATTACAAAGCGTATCTAAGCCTAATATATATCCTCCCACATTATTAATATTAGCCGTTAAAAATGCATTTCCCCCATAAGCTAATAAACCCCATGGGGCTACTAATAAACCTTTGGGTAACTCTTTTGTATAACCTACTCCCCATTCCCTACGGCTGATTTCATTGCCTTGAGCGTCTAAGAGAATAAGGAGGGTGTTATTATCTACTACGCCTACGCCGCTTTGATATTTCCATACTTCGCAGAATAAATAGATATTGCCATTAGGCAGTTCAAAAATCGAACGCCCTAATAATTGTTTAACAGGGTCTGAGTGATGCAGTTTTTTTACCCAAACAGTATCTAAGTTTTCATCTACTTTTGCCAAAAAGCAATTCATATATTCTGCATTGTCATACGTGCCTGTACATAAGTAGCCCTTTTCATGAAGTTTGCAGATAGAACGAGGCAATATCCAAAAATAATTAACATTTGAAGTATCTACTAATTTGAAATTAATAACATTACCTTCGTTATCCATTTTTGTAAAAAAACCTTTGCGCTGATTCACATTTTCCCATTCTACTACAATTCCTGCCATTATAAGTGTATCATTTTTTTGCAAAATACCTTGAAATCCACCAGCTGCAAAATCATTTCCAAAGATATATTTATTATTGATATAATTTTGTGCTATTACAAAATTCAATACATATATCTGCATGAGTAGAAAAACAATCTTTTTCATCTTCTTTTTGGGTTAAAAATGAAACATGCTGATAGTTCTTACAAACTATCAGCATGTTATATTAGATTAGTTTTCTACGACAATTTTGCCCACTGCAACTTTTCCCTTATCTATCATCAATTCATACAGATACAAGCCATTTGCATGTTTGTGGGTATCCCAGATAATTTCGCCTTTTAGCGTAGGTATTGCCAAAGTCTGCACTAACTTTCCTGTAATGTCATATACTTGTATAAAAGCATTATTGGTGCTAATTATTTCGTACTCAAATATGGCAAACCCTTTTGCAGGATTTGGCGAAATAGTTAAGTGATTTTGCAAATTAGCTAAGGAACTT
>JAYUZN010000011.1:0-4401 GCA_043751755.1 Bacteroidota bacterium
CCATTATTTCGGTCTTAGGCATTCGGTTAGAGACGTTTACGGATAGATGGCTCGAATTTACAGTGCATCATGTCGCAGAGTTGGAAAAAGGGCGCAGAAACATGGAAGATATGAGTGAAAGTAGCCCTATTAAAGCCCCAAAAGGTTATGAAATCATTTCTTTTTCTGTAGCTGAAAAGGCTGAAAAAATGGCAGTTTGGCTGGATAAAAAGGGGAAATATAGCTTGTTTATCTATGATATAGCTGCGGAAACTTGGCGGAATACGGGCATTTCCACAGGTTATTCGCATAGTTGGGCAGAAAAGGTAGCCCCCTTTATGCCTCTTTCTTTTTCGCCAAATGGAGAAACGGTTGCGACTATTGTATGGGAAGGAAATACTTGGAAATGGCTTTTTTATACAATAGAAACCCATGATTTTCAAAAGGTTACGCCCGATTCTACCTTGCAAAAAGTGTTTTCTATTTCGTATTCTCATAACAGCAAAAGGCTGGCTATTTCTGCTTTGAAAAATGGGAGGTCCGATATTTTTGTAGGAAATGGCGACGGGACAGGGTTTAAAGCCTTGACAAATGATGCTTTTGATGATATGGAACCGTCTTGGGGCGAAGAGGATAATATGTTATATTTTGTTTCCAATAGAGATACTAATTTAATAAAAGTAAAAAATGTTGCTTGGGATTATTTCAAAAAACATATAGATATTTTTGCTTACTCTTTTGAAAATCAGTCCGATACTTTTCACCAAATTACGCACACACCGCATATAAGCGAGCATCAAGCCATGTCTCCGAACGGCTACGAAATGTATTTTCTTTCCGAAGAATCGGGTATGTTTGACTTGCACCGTTTCAATATTTTTCAAGGCGTAAATGAATATCTTACGGCTTTTGACCAAAGCATAGATGACCTACAAATCACTGAAAAACAGCTGATTATGACTACTTGGAAACAGGCAAAAAAAGAATTGCATATTATTCCTTTCATTCAAAATCCTGTAAATCCGACTATAAATACGGATTTTAGAAATGAGTATTATACGTTGTTAGAAACGCAAAAAATGGTAAAAACCATCACCATGCTTCCTAAAACAAATGACACCCTTCCTATTCATGCCATTGTCGTAGAAGATTCTGTGCAAAGCAAAATCCGTTATTATGTGTTTGATGATGATGTGCCAGACAATCACGTAGTGAAAACAAAGCCTACGAAAATCGAAAATGAGCCGATTCCTGCAAAAGAAAATTACAAGAAAACGCCTTTAGAATGGAACAAAATCGCAGTAACACAGCCTTCTACAGCTACTCCTCGTTGGCGGACGGAATATTTGCATTTGAGTTTTGTCTATCACCCTATTTCCCGTTTTGGGATTTCGTTGGGGGCTGCCTTTCAAGATTTGCAAAACAATCATCGCTTAGAAGCGCAAATTGTGCCGTATTTGGGTATGTTGCCCTACATCAATTTTGGAAGTGCTGATGCGAATATTCGTTATACTTATCTCAAAAAGAAAATAGATTTTTGGGGCGAAATGTTGGGCAAACAACGTATGTATGTGCGCGAAAGTACCAATCTAAATGTCTTAGATTCAGTCATTTACAAGTTTGAACAAGTGAGTGCCAAAGCAGGTATCAAATACCCTTTGTCGCACAATAGCCATATAGAAATAGAAGGAGCTTTGCATTTTCTCAAAAAAAATGACCTGCGTTTGGTCAGCCTTAGCCCGCCCAATGACCAAAAAAATACGCTTACAAGTCTGGGGGCTTCCTACTATTATAACGATATACAACAGCAAGAGGATTTTCAATACAAAGGCATGATGTTACAAGCAAGTACGAATTATTATCTTTCTTTGGCGAATGCTGCTGCTTCTTTTGGCAATCTCCAATTTTCTGCCCGAAAATATCAGCCTTTGTTCAAACACATCATTTTTGCCGCCAATTTACAAAGCAGTTTTTCGTTTGGGCATAAGCAAACCTACTTTATGGGAAATGTAGATAATTGGTTATTAGGCACTTTGCTAAGAGACAAGCCGGGTCGCCCTGCCTATACAGGTGCGATTTCGACAGATGTAACGGAATTTTCGTTCAATCAATTTGTGATGCCTATGCGGGGTTTTCGTTTCAATGCCAGAAATGGCAGTAAATATATTCTCACGAATTGGGAACTTCGTATTCCTGTTACCCGTATGATACACAAGGGTTTGCAAGCAGAACCTTTGTACTCGTGGGAAATAATTCCTTTTTTTGACATGGGAACGGTTTGGAAATATGGCAATCCTTTTTCCCAAAAAAATCCTACAGATGTACAGACAATTGTGGCTACGCCTGTGGTCGTACAGTTGCAAACGCTAAAAAGTCCCTTTCTATTTGCATTGGGAACAGGGGTAAAAACCCGTTTTATGAATTATACAATTCGGGCAGATGTGGCATGGGGCATAGATGATGGCACTTTTCAAAAGCCGTTGATTCTGGTGGCGTTGGGGAGGGCTTTTTGAGGAAATCCGAGAGTGGCTCACTTTTCAACAGTGAGGAAATCCGAGAGTGGAAATCCGAGCGTGGCTCACTTTTGAAAAGTGAGCCACGCTTAATAACGCTTATCATTTTGCAGATTTGCAGAAAATGACTACCTTTGCATATAAAAATGAACCATTCATGCACATACCTAAGTCCTATCGTTATTACAAACTCGCAGATTTGAAGGCAATTGTGGGCTTGGCAAATCATACTGTAGCCAATTTATTGGGGGATATTACGGAAATATTGCCCTCCGATACCTTAAAAGCTATTTTACACAGAAATATGCTTGTTCCCATGAAAAACGAAAAAGCGAAATCGGAATTAATTGTCATGCCTATTTTGGTGGAAATGTTCTACATCAATCAGCGATTTAAACCACTTTCTGGGCTAAGTTTCAACATTGACACTTCAAAAGGCTTAAAAGGCGTTTGCGATTTCTTGATTTCAGCAGAGCCGTATAGTACAGACTTGGAAAGTCCTGTTGTATGTATATTTGAAGCCAAAAATGACAGCATAGAAGATTGGTATGGACAGTGCGGGGCAGAGATGTATGCGGCTCGCTTGTTTAATGCGCAAAAAGGCAACGACATTCATACGATTCATGGGGCAGTAACAAATGGCTTCACTTGGCAGTTTTTGAAGTTGGAAGAACAGACGTTATTCATTGATTCTCAACGCTATGCAATCGCAAATCTGCCGCAACTGCTGGGGGCGATTCAAAAGGTGTATGATTTTTATAAATGATGACTGCCCCATTTAAGCCAAAATCCCTAACGCCATTCTATAGTTTTATCCCTCCGAAAATACGTAAGTTGCCGCTTGGCATAGTTGCGTGAATGTTGTTGAATAAGAGAAATAGCTTTGTCAAGGCTTATTTTTCCTTGCAAATATTCGACCATTTCGGCATAGCCTATAGCCCGCATAGCAGGCAATTCTGGGCTATAACCCATTGAAAGTAAATCACTTACCTCTTTCATCAAACCCATATCTATCATTTGCAAAACACGCTTGTCTATCCTTTCATATAGCTTTTCTCTCTCATCTGTCAAGCCGATTTTTATATGCTGAAAAGGAGATTCTTTTTGTTGATTTCGGAAAAAAGAGATAGGTTTTCCCGAACTTCTATAGACTTCTAAGGCGCGAATGACTCGTACATGATTGTTTTTATCTATATTTTCAAAGGTAAAAGGGTCATTTTTTTCCAGTTCTTTCAGCAAAAAAAGCAGCCCTTTTTCGGCAAAATCTGTATTTAACTCTTCCCGAATTTCGGGGGCAATTTCAGGCATTTCGTCTATGCCATACCAGACAGCATTTGCATACAAAGTCGAGCCGCCCACCATAATGACGGTTTCTTTTGTTTGGAATAAATCTGCCAATTTCTCCTCCACTAAAGCCGCAAAAGCCCCTGCATTGCAGGTCTCGTCAGGGTTCAAAAAGTCTATAAAATGGTGAGGGACAAGCATTTGCTCCTCTTTACTCGCCTTTGCTGTGCCTATGTCCATATAGCGATAAAACTGCCGCGAATCGCAGGAAATGAGGTGTGTATCATGTTCTTGCGCAAGTTTTAGGGAAAGGACAGTTTTGCCCACAGCCGTAGGCCCTATGATAGAAATGAGTTTTTTTTTTTCATATAAGGAACACGAAAAGAATAAAATCATAATTTACCCCTAAGGCACGAAGGAAACTAAGAAAGAAAAAGGGCGGTTTAGTTGCCTTCTTTTGCCATATTACTTCGTGCTTCTTCGTGCCTTAGTGATGAGAAAAATAGGAAGTTATTTAATTTTTTTCCTAAGGAATGAAAATTGAATAAAGTAACAATTTTATAGTCCCGTAGGGACGGCGATATTTATAGAAAAAACATGCCAACCCCTCCCTCTTTTTTTTAGC
>JAYUZN010000012.1:0-6218 GCA_043751755.1 Bacteroidota bacterium
GCTAAAAAAAAGAGGGAGGGGTTGGCATGTTTTTTCTATAAATATCGCCGTCCCTACGGGACTATAAAATTGTTACTTTATTCAATTTTCATTCCTAAGCTACAGGTAGCGCAAAATACCGTTAGACAATTATTCGCTCGTACTCAATCTAATTCCTTTTTTCGTATATTGCCGCCAAATTCGCAAAAACAGGAGTTTGAGGTATTTTTTAGGATAATATGCTAACAATAGGCTTAATTGGTACAGGGCATCTTGGGAAAATCCATTTGCGGATTTTGAAAGAAATGCCGACTTGCAAACTCGTAGGATTTTATGACGCAAATCCTGAAGTTGCGGCAAAAATAGCGGTAGAATATGGCATAAAAGCCTTTGATTCGCTACAAGCATTGCTGGCAGAAGTGGCGGCTGTGGACATTGTTACGCCTACTTTGACGCATTTTGAATTAGCAAAAATGGCTTTGGAGGCAGGAAAACACGTTTTTTTGGAAAAACCCATTACACACACCCTTCAAGAAGCCGAGACTTTGGTGGAACTGGCGAAGGAAAAAAACTTGGTCGGGCAGGTGGGACATGTCGAGCGTTTTAACCCTGCATTTTTGGTATTGCAAGGCAGGGAAATGAATCCTATGTTTATCGAAGGACATCGTTTAGCCTTGTGGAATCCGCGCGGAACAGATGTTTCTGTTGTGTTAGATTTGATGATTCACGATTTAGATATTTTACTTTCTGTGGTCAAATCGCCTATCAAACATGTCTATGCAAATGGCGTTGCTGTGTTATCGGATTCGCCCGACATTGCGAATGTGCGCCTCGAATTTGAAAATGGCTGCGTAGCAAACCTCACTGCAAGTCGTATTTCTATGAAAAACATGCGAAAACTGCGTTTTTTTCAAAAAAACACCTATATTTCTGTGGACTTTTTGGAGAAAAAAACAGACCTCATTCGTTTGGCACAAACAGGCGAAGAATCGGAGGTAGGCAAGCAAGTTTTTGACTTTGACACAGGCAATGGCTTAAAGCAAATGGTGATGGAAATGCCTGATATTGTGCCTGTTAATGCCATAAAAATGGAATTGGAGGAGTTTACGGCTTCGATTCTGCACAACGCGCCTGTGCGGGTAAGCCTGCAAGATGGCTGCGATGCGTTGAAAGCGGCGTATTTAATCATAGCACAAATAAAGCACGCAGATGAACGCCGATGAGAGCAGATTTTCGCAGATGCAAGCCTTTATCTGCGTTATCTGCTCTCATTTGCGAAAATCTGCGTGAAAAACAAAAACATGCTTCAAAAAGTCCAACATACGATTCTCGAAAAACAACTTTTTTCTCCTTCCCACAGGATTTTGGTGGCAGTGAGTGGAGGGGCGGACTCTATGTTATTAGCTTATTCTTTGCAAAAATTGGGCTATAAAATCGCCATTGCCCATTGCAATTTTCAGTTGAGAGGGGCAGAAAGTGAGGCAGAGGAGGCTTTGGTAAAGGCATTTTCGGAGAAAAATAAGCTTCCTTTTTTTGTCAAAAAGTTTGATACACAGACAATTGTAGCCGAAACCCACTCTTCCATTCAAGTGGTAGCTCGAAATCTGCGTTATGCTTTTTTTGAAGAAATATTGACTACAGAAAACTACGATTTTTGCGCCCTTGCCCACCACGCAGACGACCAAGCCGAAACCCTTTTTATGTCTTTGCTCAAAGGAAATAGCCCGCAAGTTTGGAAGGCAATGCCTATCAAAAGAGGCAAATATGTACGCCCTTTGCTGCATGTTAGAAAGGCAGAAATTTTGGAAATGGCAGCGCAAATAGGTTTGCCTTTTTGTACAGATAGTTCCAATTTGAAAAACGATTACAGCCGAAATTTTACCCGAAATGTCATTTTTCCGACTTTATCCCAACTCAATTCTGCTTTTGTCAGCCATTTATTAGCCAAAAAAGACTTGTATGAACAGCAAATTTCCTTCATTCAACAGATAGTAGAAAAGTATATTTCTGCTGAAAATGAAATATATTTCGCGCCTTTTGTAGCCGATTTTGGAGAAAGTTTTTTACCTTTGCTGATGCTGTATTTTTGCCAAAAAAAGGAAATTTCAGGCTATCTTGCGCAAGATATTTGCGGCTTAACAAACAGCATTTCGGGCAAATATGTAACAGTAGCGAATGGGAAAATGGTCAGAACGCGTACAGGTTTGGTTTTTATTCCTGAAGAAAAAAGCACTATTTCTGCACAAATATACGCGCTTACAGAAGGCAAAACGCAGCTTGTTTTCGGAAAAGAGGAGCTTGTTTTCACCTTTCCTTATCCCGAAAAAATAGACTTCACAGCAGCCCAAAAAGGCACTATTTTTTACCTAAATACAGCAAATATCCATTTCCCGCTTGAAATCAGAGCCTATCGACAAGGCGACAAAATGATGCCTATTGGTATGACTAACTACAAGAAAATCAGCGATATAATGATAGATAAAAAGTATTCTCCTTTGCAAAAACAACAGGCTTTTGTGATAACAGATGCTACAGGCGAAATTCTGGCTTTATCGGGTTTTCGTATCTCCGAAAAGGCAAAAATGACTAAAGAAAGTGATAAAATATTGCAGGTTTCCTTCCTGTGTCTGTAATAGAGTGGCTCACTTTTCAAAAGTGAGCCACTCTATTGCACGATATCAACCTATAAATTATGAACAAATACATTTTTATCCTCCTTTCCACTCTCCTTTCAGGCTTGGCTTCTGGGAGTATTTCGGCAATTCTTGCCTATTTTTATACGCTCAAATATCCCGAACATCCGCATCAAATCATTCCTACGTGGATGATTATGTTGTTTTTATGTTTCATTTTGGGGGCAGTAACAGCCCTTATTTGGACACTTTTTCTCATTTTTTACCAAAAAGAAACCAACTATTCTTTGGGTAAAACAGTATTAGCTACATCTGCGGTGGGCTTAGGAATGATGGGACTTTTGATACTGTTCTTTTAGATATATTACTAAATTTCGCGCACATTTTCTGTTTTATCTGCGAAATCTGCCTATATCTGCGAAAATCTGCGTGAACCCAAGCCTATTTTTCATTTTTCATTTCTCATTTTTCATTTTCAACATGGCTTTTCGCATAGAAAAAGACACTATGGGCGAGGTACAAGTACCTGCCGACAAATATTGGGGGGCGCAAACGCAGCGTTCTGTCCAGAATTTCCGCATTGGCGGACACAAAATGCCCATTGAGGTCATTCGGGGTTTTGCCATTCTCAAACAAGCCGCAGCCCGTACAAATGTAGAACTTGGCGTAATGCCTGCCGAAAAATCAGACCTTATTGGGCAGGTCTGTGAGGAGATTTTGGCAGGAAAATTAGATGAGGAGTTTCCGCTTGTCGTATGGCAAACGGGGTCTGGTACACAGTCAAATATGAATGTGAATGAGGTCATTTCCAATCGTGCGCATGTCTTGGCTGGCGGCGTTTTGGGCGAAAAAAGTGCCATTCACCCCAATGATGACGTGAACAAATCCCAATCTTCAAATGACACTTTTCCTACAGCTATGCACATTGCGGGCTACGAAAAAGTGGTAAATTACATGCTTCCAAAAGTAAAAGCCTTGTTAAACACGTTTTTAGCAAAATCGGAAGCCTATAAAAATGTCGTCAAAATCGGGCGTACACACCTCATGGACGCTACGCCTCTGACCTTGGGACAGGAGCTTTCTGGCTATGCTATGCAGCTGCGTCATGGCATCAAAGCCATTGAAAATAGCCTGCCGCATTTGGCAGAATTGGCTCTGGGCGGAACGGCAGTTGGCACAGGCTTGAACACGCCTGCGGGCTATGATGTGTTAGTGGCAAAGCATATTGCGGATATTTCGGGTTTGCCTTTTGTTACCGCAGAAAATAAATTTGAAGCACTTTCTGCCCATGATGCGATAGTAGAAACCTCTGGCGCATTGAAACGTTTGGCGGTGAGCCTTATGGCAATTGCCAATAATATACGGCTATTGGCTTCGGGGCCTCGTTGTGGGGTAGGGGAGATTTTGATTCCTGAAAATGAGCCGGGTTCTTCGATTATGCCCGGAAAAGTGAATCCTACACAAGCAGAAGCGATGACGATGGTTTGTGCGCAAGTGATTGGTAATGATGCTACTATAACTGTGGCGGGTACGCATGGGCATTTTCAACTCAATGTATTCAAGCCTGTGATGATTTACAATTTGTTGGAGTCGGCAAGGCTTTTGGGTGATGCTTGCGAGTCCTTTAATGCGCATTGTGCGGTAGGAATTGAACCAAATTCGGCACGTATTCGCCAAAACTTAGACAATTCTTTGATGTTGGTAACGGCACTTAATACGAAAATCGGCTATTACAAAGCTGCGGAAATTGCAAAAAAAGCGCATAAAGAGGGGACAACTTTGAAGGAGGCTACATTGGCATTAGGCTATTTGAGTTCAGAGGAGTTTGATGCGGCAGTTGTGCCTGAAGAGATGATTGGGGGGCTGTGATTTGTTTCACGCAGATTTGAGCAAATTTGTCTTAGGAACACGAAAAGAATAACCTCATAATTTACCACTAAGGCACGAAGGAAACTAAGAATGAAAAAATGTTACTTACATGTGTTCTTTTACCATATAACTTCGTGTTTCTTTGTGCCTTAGTGGTGAGAAAAATGGCAAGTTATTTAATTTTTGTTCCTTAATATGTGGAAATCTGCGTCCTTAATCTGCGTGAAATCCTACAGTATCTCCGCCAACACACTCCTTCCTCCCAGCACCGCTTCCTCCAAATTGACCTTGATTTTCACTGTTTTAGGAATCAAAATATCCACCCTTGACCCAAATTTGATAAAGCCAAACTCAGCTCCTTGTTCCACTTTGTCGCCTTCTTTCACATAGCAACAAATCCTACGCGCCACATAGCCCGCAATTTGCTTGTAAGCAACCGTAATTTTCTCGTTTTTGGTTACCACAAAAGTGCGCTCATTTCTTTCCGAAGATTTTGGGTCAAAAGCCACCAAAAATTCTCCCTCAATATAGCGATAATATTGTACAATCCCCCCAATCGGATTGCGATTGACATGCACATTCAAAGGCGACATAAAGACCGAAATCTGCGTTACCGTATCATTGAAATAGGTTTTGTCAAAAACATCTTCTATCACAACGACTTTTCCATCACAAGGCGAAAGTATATGATTTGCATTGACAGGAATTTCAAATTCAGGATTACGGAAGAAGTTGAGTATCAAGCCAAAGAATACCAAACCTGTTAAGGACAGGAGATAAAACAGCCAAATTGCGGTAGAATCCTTTGTAAGAAAATAAACGCCCGTCAAAATTGCGGCAATAATGCCAAAAGACACAGGGATAATGGTTTTTCCCTCTCTATGTAAAGTCATAAGAA
Source organism: Bacteroidota bacterium (assembly GCA_043751755.1). Lineage (GTDB taxonomy): Bacteria > Bacteroidota > Bacteroidia > J057 > J057 > JAAFHL01. The sequence goes on from JAYUZN010000012.1 coordinate 5,380, forward strand.
AATGAGAAATGAAAAATGAGAATTGAAAAATAATAAACCCTATTAATTTTCTTATCTTGTTTATCTTGTCAAAAAAATAAAAATCATGTCATCTGCGAAAATCTGCGCGAAATTAAGCATAACGATTCACAGCCAAGGCTTGCTCGTCCAAAAAGCGGGAAATCAAAGCCAACGCATCAGGCGCGGGTTCATTATGTGGAAGCCGCGAAAGTTGCAACGATTCTATCATAGAGCGCAAAGCCGCATCTAAAGTCATTTCTTTGAGGTATTTTTGGTAACGCATGAGTATCCAAAACTCCAATAAATGCTCGAACCAAGCCACCCAATTTTGCGGAAGCCTTGCAGCAATTAGCCCAAAAATATGCCCAAAAATATAAAAAATGCGCGCATACCAAAACGGGCTGATGCCTCTTTTGCGCAGCAAATCCCGCAAAAAGGCTTCATGACGCGCTTTTCTTTCCCGCAAATGTTCCATTTTATCCGCATCTCCCTGTATTTGCCGATAGCACCCCAAGCGCATATATTCACGTGCATGAAGGTCTTTGATGAAATATTCGGTACGTTTTTTTATATCTATTGCCATGACGAGCGTTGTTATTTCTCGCAGATTTGCGCAAATTTTTCTTAATCTGTGAGAATCTGCGGTTAAATCTGCGAAAATCTGCGTGAAACCTTATAAACCTATTTTGTAAGCATTAAGTTGATAATTTGGGACATATATTTTGCCTTTTATCTGCGTTAGGAACGGAAATTAAATAACTTAACATTTTTCTCACCACTAAGACACGAAGAAACACGAAGCAATATAGTAAAAGAAGGCATCTAAGCCATGCTTTTTC
>JAYUZN010000013.1:0-19902 GCA_043751755.1 Bacteroidota bacterium
TTCCTGCAAATACCAATGTAAGAGACGTGGACGCAGGGTTATTGCCACCTTCGGGCGCAATCGGCGACTATGTATGGGTTGATGCTGATGGAAATGGAATCCAAAACGAAGTGGCTGCAAACGGCTTAAATGGCGTGAATGTGCAGTTGTATTCCGCAGGAGCTGACCATTTCTCTGGCACACCTGATGACGTATTGCTTGCCTCTACCGTAACCTCAAATGACGGTTCAGGAAACCCCGGATATTACCAATTCAATGGCTTATATCTTGGTTTCTACTACGTTCAATTCCCAACAAGTACGGGCGTAGGAAGTCTTAGCAATGCCAATCAAGGCGCGAATGATGCTTTGGATTCTGATGCAAACAAATTCACAGGCATTTCTCAAGTAGTGATGATTAGCCCAGACAGCGTAGGCATCAAACGCTTTAACTACACTGTAGATGCGGGCTACAAACCTTTTGACCAAGTATGTTTACAATTTGGACAAGGCGGTTGCTACGAAAGAAAAGATACGACTTTTGAAGTGAGATTGAACAGAAGCTCATTTGACATTGTAGGAGAATTGCTTACCTTACCTCAATTTGACCCAAGTCTTGGCAATCTTGCAGGGGTAGAATTACAGGCAGAGGTAAAAGTAGATTTGAACTACAAAGTGGAAAACTTGGGTACAACTCCTCGTATCATCAAAATCAATACAAACGGAAATATTGACGTGGTAGGACCTGGTGTAACAAATCAGCTCAACAACATCTACAATATTACGCAAACCATTGATACTTTGGCACGCAATGATGGCACTTCGGGTTCTGGTCCTGACTATGCAGAAGCAGATAGTGTTCCTGTAAATCAGCTTTATACAGACTTTACCGTAGCGAACATTGCGCCATTTATCGGTACAGGATTGGTAACATATACAGCAGATGGAACCGCAAACTCTTCTGTTACAGGTTCTGGAAATACTTCTTCACTCATCTTAACTTATGGAGAAGTGGTATTGAGAATCAAGTATATTTACTGTAAAAACGTATGTGCAAAACAAGTGGGAGACTTCGTATTTGATGACATAAACCAAAACGGCTTGCAAGACGGCGGAGAAGTAGGGATTTCAGGCGTAACAGTTACTTTGTTTGACAATGTAAACACGCCCGTAGCTTCTACCTCTACAGATGCGTTTGGAAAATACAAATTCCAAAATGTAACACCCGGAAGTAACTATACTGTCGGATTCACACAACCTGCTAACTATGCCTTCTCTCCTGCAAATGCTGGAGCAGACAACATAGACAGCGATGCAAATGTGAACACAGGCAGAACAGCGGCTTTCAACATCAACACAGGCGACTCTTTGAGCAACATGGACGCAGGTTTCTATTTTATCCAACCTACAACTGCCAATATCGGTAACTTTGTATGGAATGATGCAAATGGAAATGGCAGACAAGACGTAGGAGAAACAGGCGTTTCTAACGTAACCGTATCCTTGTATGATGGTGGCACGACTTTGTTAAGAACCACCGTTTCCAACTCAACAGGGGAATATGGTTTCACAAACCTTGCCGCAGGAACGTATAAAGTGAGATTTACCTTGCCTGTAGGCTATGCTTTTGCTACGCCAAATGCAGCAGGTTCAAATAGCACAAATGACAGTGATGCTGATTTGCTCACAGGCACTACGCCAAACATTGTCCTTGCAGTAGCTACGGATAACTTAGATGCAGATGCAGGACTTGTATTGGCAGATGCACAAACCGCAAGCGTAGGCGACATGGTTTGGAATGACTTGAATAACAATGGCATCAGAAGTGGAAATGAGATGGGAGTTTCTGGCGTAACAGTGAAATTGTACAATGCTTCCAACGTAGAAATTGCTTCTACCACAACGGACGTATTTGGACAATACCTCTTTACCAACCTTGCTCCTGCCAACTATAAAATCAATGTAGCTGCTCCCGCAAACTGGTCATACAGCCCTGCAAATGTAGGAAATGATGACTTCGATTCTGATGTGGACAATACAGGAAATACTGCCACCTTTACTTTATTGGCTGGCGACCGTATTACCAACATTGATGCAGGAATTTCTAACAATGCACCCGCAGGAAGTGCAAGCATCGGTAACTTTGTATGGAACGACTTGAACGCAGACGGTATTCAGCAAATCGCTGAACCGGGCGTAGCAGGGGTTACGGTTTGTTTGCTAAACAATGCTAACGTAATCATTTCTACCACTACCACCAATGCAAATGGAGCATACAGCTTCGTAAGCCTTGCCGCAGGTAGCTACAAAGTGAAGTTCTTGAACTTGCCGATTGCGAAGAAATTTACCTTACCGGGCGTAAGTTCTGCTGCCACAAACAGCGATGCTTCACAAGGTACAGGCATTACAGGTACGATTGTCCTCACCGCAGGCAAACAAGATTCTACCATAGATGCAGGGGTTATTCCTTCAGATGTGCGCCAAACTTCTACCGTTTTGGGCGACTATGTTTGGAACGACTTGAACAATAATGGTATCCAAGAAACAGGGGAACCGGGCATGGGTAACGTAACCGTTACACTTACCAATGTATCAGGAACCTTGCTTTTCACTACCACTACAGATGCAAAAGGAAACTATGTATTCAACGGATTGCTTTCGGACGACTACATAGTATCATTCGCCAACTTGCCCACAGGCTATTCATTTAGCGCGGCAGACCAAGGCACAGAGGATAGCAAAGACTCGGACGTTCTCGCAACAGGTCAAACCGCCATTGTTTCTTTGGGAACAGGCGAAAACAACCTTCATATAGACGCAGGGCTTTACAATGCTACCGCAACGGCTACGATAGGCGACATGATTTGGAACGACAAAATAAGCAACGGACAAAGAGATGGAAGTGAGATAGGCGTACCGGGTATTTCAGTTGTATTGTACAACGGAAGCAACCAAGCTGTACAAACGACCCTCACAGACGTACAAGGACGTTATTTATTTGTAGGCATTGCCGAAGGAACGTATCGCGTAGGTTTCGCAAACTTGCCCGAAGGTTTCACGTTCACGCAGCAAAATGTAGGTTCTGATTTGTTAGACAGCGACCCTGATGCAAACACAGGCTTGACAGATATTTTCTATCTTGTCGCCAATCAAAACAAAACAGACATTGACGCAGGCGTACAAACGACTCGTGTAGCACTCGGTAACTTGGTATGGATAGACACCGACCACAACGGTATGCAAGATGCCACAGAAAGAGGATTAGCTGGAATCACAGTAGGTCTCCTTTCTGCCCAAAGCGACTTGCTTTCTACCGCAGTTACAGATGCAAATGGCTACTACCAATTTGTGAACATCATGCCCGGTCAGTATAAAGTGCGCTTTACCAACTTGCCAAACGGAGCTACCTTCGCTACGCAAGATGCAGATGGCAACTTGAACGACTTGGAAGACAGTGATGTGGACGTAAATACAGGCGAAACTGCCGTATCAGCCTTGTTTGGGGGCGACATCAACTATGCTTTAGATGCAGGGATTTGGATGCAGCCTACAGGGGCAGTAAGTGGCTATGTTTGGACAGACGAAAACAAAGACGGTTTACAAGCCGTTGCTGAACACGCCATTCCAGGGGTAACAGTTACCTTGTACAACAGCCTACAAGAGCCTATCGCAACCGCAGTATCTGATGCAAATGGTATGTACTACTTCGAGAACTTGGCAACAGGAACCTATCAAGTAGCCTTCACCACCATTCCACTTGGCGCAGTATTTACGCAAGCAAATGTAAATAACAACGCAAATGATGCACTTGACAGTGATGCAGACGAAACGACAGGTATCGGCGGTGTGGTAAGCCTTTCAGACGGCGAACACAAAGACGGACCAGACGCAGGTCTCTTGATTGCAAGCATTATCAAAGGTATGGCTTTCGCAGATAACAATACAAATGCCCTTAGAGATGCTACGGATACAGGCATGTCAGGCGTGAGAGTTACCTTGAAAGACAATACAGGCGCGGTTATGGCACAAACGACCACAGATGTAAACGGAGAATATAGGTTCTCTGTTGAATCCAGCAAACAATACCAAGTAGTATTTGAACAACTGCCTTTGAGAGCCTTCACAGGCTACCATGCAGGCAGCGACCAAACCATAGACAGTGATGTATTTACCAAAACTGAAAATGGCAATATCGCAGGTACTACCATAGTAATGAGTGCATTAGCTTCTGGCGAAGTGCGTAGCAGCATAGATGCAGGGTACTTGACACCCGGTCAAACCATTGACGAAACGATTGTCTTAGTAGCAGAACTTCAAAACAATGATGGTATGCTTACTTGGATAACGAACAGAGAAATAAACTCGGATTACTTTGAGATTCAACGTTCACTTGACGGAGTAGCCTTCCCAGAAGTACTTGGTTCAAGAGATGCAGTAGGTTATGCCTTAATCCCAACGGATTACAGACACACCGACCCCGCAGTTGCTTCTTTGGGCGTGGACATTGTTTATTATCGTATCAAATGGCTCGACAATGACGGCACATACAAGTATTCTAACACAGCAGAAATCAACCTCAACAAAGACCTTAGCAGCGTGTATATCAATGTTTATCCAAGTCCTGCCACCAGCGACTTGACGATAGATTACCAGATATTAGATGCTACTACGGCTCATTTAACGGTTGTCAATGCCTTAGGACAAAACATTGTAGAAGAAGAATTAGAAGCAAGCGTATCCTCACAACAGCGTCATATTGACGTATCGCAGTGGGCAAGAGGTGCATATTTCGTAGAAATCCGCACCGACAAAGGTAAAGCTACTTACAAAGTTGTTCTTCAATAGTAGGACGGGTTTTTAACCTGTCCCCAAATATTCCCCTTGATAGCGAAAGCTGTCAAGGGGTTTTTTGTGGGCGATAAAATAGCAGGAAATATAGCTTTATTTATTTGCAAGATTGAAAATTTGATATTACTTTTGCATGGTGAATGGGCATTTATCCACTTGTGCAAAGACAATAACTCATAACATCTATATAAAATGGCATATAAAGCAAAGGAATTAGTTGAAAAATCTGAAGAACAGATATATGAGTTGCGAAAAAGTATTCGCTACGATATAAGAGAACTTATTATTGAAAACATTGTCAGTAAGTATGACAAAGGATTAGGTTACACCGAAGGTGATGAAGGACAGGGCAATTCAAAATTTTATAATGTGTTATTTATTCCCGAATATCAAAGAGATTTCACTTGGGATAAAATAAGGCAATCAAGATTTATTGAATCTGTGATTCTTGGGCTTCCTATTCCTTTAGTCTTTGTGGCGGAAAATAAAGATAGTGCTTGGGAAATTGTAGATGGCTCTCAAAGGATTAGAACATTACATGCTTTTATCAAGAATGAACTATGTTTATCAGGACTTGAAAAGTTCGATACGTTAAATGGGTTTCACTTTAATGAACTTGACCCTTCAAGACAAGGTAAGATTCTCAATACCTCTTTGAGAATGATTGTTCTTTCGGAGGACGCTGACAATGAAGTAAAGCGTGATATGTTTGAGCGTATCAATCGTGGGAGCGACTTGCTTAAACCTATGGAACAGCGAAAAGGCGACAAAACGGGCGCATTTACTAAGTTTATTTATGAAAAATGTGCTAAAAATACCTTGATGGATAAGTTAGCCCCGATTGATAAATGGCTACAAAATCGCCAAGAAAAAGAAGAACTTATTCTTAGGTATTTTGCGCTTTCGGATAAAAATAATTACTTGAAATTTCCGAACGACAAAGGCATTGCAAAATACTTAGATAACTACTTAGAAGCCAAAAACAAAGAATTAGCGGCTTTATCTGAGCAAGAAAGAGAAAAATTATTGAATAAATGCTATGCAGACTTTGATAAGATGTTGAATTTTGTGGACAAATATTCAACATATGGTTTTAGAAAAACCTATAACCCTCAAACAAAAAGAGTTTTATTTGAGGCAATTTCAGTCGGTGTTCATGTAGCATTAAAACAAAAAGCAGATTTATCTTTTTCAAAAAATAAATGGAATTTAATGATTAATTCCGATAAATTTAGAGATTTTTGGGCAGGAAACACAAAACTACATGATGCAACAAAATTAAAAAATAGAATTGATTTTATCTCATCTTCACTCCTAACCTAACTCAATAATGCAACAAATAAGACAGGCATTTAAAGAAAGGGTGATTGAGATTGATTTGCATTACACGCTTTTATCAAATATCATCACAAGAGAAGCCCAATTTATTTTCCCAAATGAAGGTGATATAAGAGAAAACGTTGACATAAACGTGAGTGCCATTTTGAAATCAAGTGCAAACCTGCAATTATATAACTTGGTTGAATCTACTATTTCAAATTGTTTGGTTGAAATTCATGGATCATTCTCAAACCAAAAGCTTCAATATTCAGATTTGAGTGATGAAATCCAACAACTTTGGATAAAATTTCATTACGATTACTTTAAAAAGACAAGTAATGAGAAAGATATTTTAGACAACCTTAAAGTACTCATTGATACATGGGTAACAAATACATTGCCCGTAACTTTAACCTACCAAGAATTTACCAAATATAATCAAGCAGGAAATTTTTCGGGCAATCTTGATTCAAAAGAAATTGTAAAACTTTCAGAAAAATACGGGATAGAATTTGATTTAAAATGTGATGAAATTGGAAGTGTAAAATGGCGAAGAAATAAATTGGCGCATGGCGAAATCTCTTTTGGAGAGCAAGGACGAGGAGATACAATTCAATATATGATAGTACTTAAAGACAACACTGTTGGTTTTTTACAAGCGTTTATTGAGGCTGTTGATAATTATATCACAAATTCAAAATATCGAAGATAAGAGAGAAGAAGAATTAGAAGCAAGCGTATCCTCACAACAACGTCATCTTTGACGTATCGCAGTGGGCAAGAGGTGCATATTTCGTAGAAATTCGCACCGATAAAGGTAAGGCTACTTACAAAGTTGTTCTTCAATAGTTGAACGGGTTTTTAACCTGTTCCCAAATATGCCCCTTGATAGCGCAAGCTGTCAAGGGGTTTTTTGTGTATATCAAAGAGCAGATATATTTAGTTCTGCAAAAAACTTTGCATTTTCCGCAAAAAAATCTCTATCTTTGTGGAGAAAATAAATCAATATGGCTGCAAAAGACTTGTATCACGATTTGGTAAAAGAGGCACTTATTCAAGATGGCTGGACAATTACCCATGACCCTTTACATTTACGTTGGGGCAAGAGAGATTTTTATGTAGATTTGGGGGCGCAACAGATATTAGGAGCAGAGAAAGACGATACCTTGATTGCTGTAGAAATAAAAAGTTTTATTAGCTATTCGAGCATAAGAGATTTGGAAGTCGCTGTAGGACAATATATGGTATATTTGAAATTATTGCAAAAATTAGAGCCTCATCGGATTTTGTACTTAGCAGTTAAATCTTCTGTATTTGAAAGCATTTTCAGTGAGCCGATTGGCAAACTTATGCAAGAAGAACTCAACATAAAGTGCCTTATTTTTGACGAAAATACGATAACTATAGAAAAATGGATAAACTAACACAATACCGAGACATCATAGAAGGTATGTTAAGCAGATATGCTGATATTCCTTGCATTGGAAGTACCGCCGATACCCTCAAAATTTTTGACCGCATACACGACCATTATCTCCTCCTCCTCAATGGTTTTGACAACAATCGCAGAGTACATGGCTGCCTCATTCACCTTGATATTATAGACGGAAAATGCTGGTTACAATTGGATAATACAGATGCCGTAATAGCAGAGGAATTGGAATATTTGGGCGTTCCCAAAGAAGATATTGTCATAGGCTTTCAGCCCCAAAATTTGCGGCATCACACAGGCTACGCAGTTGCTTAATATTGCACAAAAAAAATTGCATTTCTCCGCAAAAAAGCCCACATTTGCAGCGTTTTCCTTCCTTGTTGATAAAATATATGCCAGACGACAAAAACGCTCACTTCACAGACCCAGATGAGATTGAAAGCCCAAAGGGGACAAACCACCTCTTAGCAATCGCTATAGATGCCTATACAGACGGCATTCGTGGCTTGAAAAAGTGTGTGAGTGATGCAGAAGGAGTAGTAGAGGTTTTGACAGAAAAGTATCATTTTGAGAAGGCTAATACTTGTTTTTTACAGAATGAGACCGCTACCTATCAAAATATCATTCAAAATTTAGAAGATTTTAATCGAAAATTAGGCGAAAATGACAATTTAGTTATCTACTTTTCGGGGCATGGCACTTTTAACCCCCATACGAATCTCGGATATTTGCTGCCCGTTGATGCTGCTCAAAACAAAGTACATACCTTTTTACACCAAATTGTACTCAAAGCCTATCTCAAAGTCTATAAAGCCAAACACATTTTGCTTATAATGGATAGCTGTTATTCTGGCGTTTTTTTGAGAAAAGAAGACAGCCTTTTTATCCAAAAAACGAATAAACTGCCTTCGAGATGGGTGCTGACTTCGGGGCATATAGAAACGGTTTCTGATGGCGATTTTGGGGAAAAGCACAGCCCTTTTGCTAAGGCACTTATCAATTATCTCACGATAAATACCAAAAATGCGCTTTCTATTTTGGAATTGACGCAACATATTACAGAAATTGTGGCAAATAATGAAAAACAAACGCCCTGCGGCGAGCCTATGCAAGACGCAAATCATCAAGGAGGCTTGTTTTTCTTTTTTCTTAAACATCATGATGAGGCAGCTTTTAAGGCTTGTGAGTTCAAAGCAGATTATCAAGCTTTTATTCTAAAGCATAAAAATAGCCGTTTTGTGCCAGAAGCAACAGAAAAAATAAGGGCTTTTTTGCAAGTAGAAACGCAAGCGTTGTATGATAAAATAGTAGCGGCAAAATGGGAGGAAAAACCGCAACTTTGTAAGCAATTTAAAGATACTTACAAAGACCTCAATCGGGATTTGTACAAAGAGGTGATAAAAGAAGGTAAAAAAGCAAATGACTATCTTGCTTGGCAAAAAGTGAATAAAAAAGACGAGTTTGCAGTAGAAACGTTTTTGATGGAACATGAAGATTGTTTTTTTGTGGAAGAAATCGAAAATGTCTTGGCAAAATTGGAGCATGAAGCCACTTTTGAAGCGGAAAAACGCTTGAAAGAAGATGTGGAAAAAAAAGAGAAACTCCGTTTGGCGCAAGAAGCCGAAGCAGAACGCTTGCAAGAAGAACAGGACAGAAAAGCAGCCGAAGAAGCTCGCCGCCGCAAAGCAGCGCAAGAAGCAGAAAGAAAGGCAAAAGAAGACCCTTTTTATGGGCAAATGGTCAGAATTCCCGCAGGGTCTTTTGAGAGAGAAGGGCAAAAAGTAAGTATAAAGGATTCCTTTGAAATAGGTAAATATCAGGTAACGCAAAAGCAATGGCAACAAATTATGCACAATAATCCCAGTCATTTCAAAGGCGAAAACCTACCTGTGGAACAAGTTTCTTGGGACGATATACAGGTTTTTCTCCAAAAATTGAATGACAAAACGGGCGCAACCTATCGTTTGCCTTCCGAAGCAGAATGGGAATATGCAGCAAGAGGCGGACAGAATTTTAACTATGCAGGGAGTGATAAGCTTGATGAGGTAGCTTGGTATTGGGAAAATTCGGGAGACAAAAGACTTTCGGGCGATTGGGATTATGACAAAATTGTAGCTAATAATGGTAGAACACATCCTGTAGGGCAGAAAAAAGCAAATAGCTATGGCTTGTATGATATGAGTGGAAATGTGTGGGAATGGTGCGCAGATGAGTGGCATGAGAATTACAAGGGTGCGCCCATTAATGGCGAAGTATGGACTAATCAAAATTCAGATATTACGAAAAATGAAGAAAAATACGGGGTGTTGCGGGGTGGTAGTTGGGTCAGCCTTGATGGCTTTTGTCGCGTGTCCCTTCGCTATTGGATCAATTTGTTTTTTCGTAACGGTATTTTCGGTTTTCGGTTGTGTTTGTTTTCCTGAGGATTTCTTACCCTCTGATTCTTTTACCCTCTTACCCTTTAGCCCTTCTTATAAGGGGACTTCGGCGTAAGCCGAAATTTTTTTGAGGAAAAAAGTATTACGAAAATAGTATTAAATATTATCTGTCTTAGCGTGGCGCAGCCCGTTCAAAGCATAAAACCCTTAATCTATCAATCTTTCATTCAAAATGGCGATAAATTTGCGCAAAATGGCAATAATTTGCATCAAATCTTGTCTTTTAGCACAGTCATAAGTCATTGATATACAATATATTTTGTCCTGCATAACAAAAAAATCCCAATATTTTCCTGTAACTGTGCAACCATACAAGGGCTTGCCATTTTGGTTTTTTTCTTGCGCAATAAGAAAAGCTTCTATCAATTGAGCAGCAGGGTCTCCTGAAGGGTTTTTGTGTTTTTTATATTCCTGAAAGTGGAAAAAAGGGTTTTTAGGTTTGCTAAAAATGCCAGTTGATATCATGAAATCCGTTTGCGTTTTGAGGAAATTGCCTTCCACCGTTGCAGAAATCGTTTGCTCAAAATAGCTGCTATATTTACCATTATCTCCCATATTTCCCAACAATAACACAAGGGAAATAAATTTCATTTTCAAGGTTTCTTCATTCCAACTTGCGATTTTTTCAGAAGCCTCATTGCTTATTTTTTCAAATAAAAAAATTTCGTGTTCATTTAACGTTGTAGAAGCATCTACCCATTCTGCCATAAGGGGGTGCTTGTCATTTCCTTCCAAACGTATTAGATGGAACATTTCTATCAAGTCCGCTTCGGAATAGTTGTCTATTTTAACTTCTTCTGTCATAATATTGGAATGAAAATATGAGTGGCAAAGATAGCTATTTTTTAGCAGTTAAGCGGAAAAAGAACGGCAATTTGTCTTTTATAAGTGCTTTTAGGCTAATTTAATCTCGTTGGGAAGGACTTCTGGGCTTTTGTGGCTACTTGCGCGTAATTCTTCCCAACCTGTTGGATTCTTTTTTACCCAAAAAAGGTGTCATTTCTTCAAGAAATGACACCTTTACCAGAAAGCAGCGGGAAAATCTATCCCCGTTTATTTCGCATAAGCCACCGAGCGTTTCTCCCGAATGACCGTTACCTTTATATGTCCAGGATATTGCATATCCGATTGGATTTTTTGCGAAATGCTAATCGCTAACTCATCTGCGCCATTGTCGCTCACTTTTTCAGATTCTACAATCACCCGCAACTCACGACCTGCCTGAATTGCATACGTTTTCGTTACGCCATTGTGAGAAAGGGCGATTTCCTCCAATTCTTTGAGCCGTTTTATATAGCTTTCTACAATTTCCCTACGTGCGCCAGGACGTGCGCCACTTATGGCATCACAAGCCTGAATGATAGGCGAAATAATAGAAGTCATTTCTATCTCGTCATGATGCGCGCCAATAGCGTTCAACACGTCTAAATCCTCTTTGTAACGCTCACAAATTTTCATTCCGAGCAAAGCATGTGGCAATTCGGACTGCTCCTCTGCTACTTTTCCTAAGTCATGTAGCAAGCCCGCACGTTTCGCCAATTTTATCGTTTTGGAATCTAAGCCCAATTCTGCAGCCATCGTTTCGCAAAGATTTGCCACCTCACGCGAGTGTTGCAACAAATTTTGCCCGTATGAAGAACGGTAGCGCATACGCCCAATATGGCGAATAATATCGGGGTGCAAACCATGTACGCCCAAATCTATCGCCGTTCTTTCTCCCGTTTCAATCATTTCCTCTGTCAGCTGTTTTTCCACTTTTTTGACCACTTCCTCGATACGTGCAGGGTGAATCCGTCCGTCTAAGACCAATTTGTGCAAGGATTTGCGCGCAATTTCACGTTTTACGGGGTCAAAACAGGACAAAATGATAGCATCGGGCGTGTCATCTACAATGATTTCTACGCCTGTTGCGGCTTCAAGTGCGCGAATATTACGCCCTTCACGCCCAATAATACGCCCTTTTACATCATCATTTTCGAGGGGGAAAACGGTTATCGCATTTTCAATCGTAGTTTCTGCCGCAGAACGCTGAATCGTTTCAATGATTACCTTTTTCGCTTCTTTGTTTGCAGTCATGCGCGAATCGTCAATAATGTCCTTAATATACGAAGAGGCACGTGTGCGCGCTTCGTCAATCAAGGCATTCATCATGTTTTGACGTGCTTCATCTACCGAAAGTCCTGCGATTTTCTGCAATTCTGTAACTTGTTTCTTGCGCAACTCCTCTACTTCGTCCTGTTTTTTGGTCAGATTAGCAGTTTGTCTTTGCATGTTTTCACGCACAGATTCCGTTTCTGCCTTTGCTTTCAAAGAATCTTCTCTTATGGCTTGCGCCTCTTGTTGCTCTTTGCGTGCTTGGTCTGTTAGCTTTTTCAACTCATCGCGCTTCTGATTCAGCTCATTTTCACGTTGTCTTACTTGATTTTCGCGGGTATCAAGTTTTTCTTTTCGTGTGTTAGCTTCCTTTTCAAATTGAAATTTGCGTTTTTCATATCGCTCATCAACTTCAGCTAATTTCTCTCTTTTGAGGGTTTCCGCTTTGATTTCTGCCTCTTTTGTGTACAAATCTGCCTGCGCTTTTGCCACATCCATCGCTTGCTGATTTGTGGCAAGCGCTTGTTTGTTTGCGCCGTTTAGGAGATATCGATTTATAATAAAACCTACAACAACTCCTAATATTAATCCTATAATACCAATCAAATACTCCATTTTACCTATAATAGATTTGGATAACGTGAAAAAATGAGATATTGAGAAGTAAATAAGTAATAAGTATAAGTAGTAAGTAAAAAACAGCTATTTTCAACTTTCAACTTTCAACTTTTCAACTTTCAACTCACTCTATATCAACTCTATATGTAAAATTTGATGAGTCGTATTATCTTCGGGGGAAATTTGTATCAGAAATGAGGAGCAGTTAGGCTAATAATTTTTATAAATAACTAAAAAAGAAGGATTTAGCTAATTTTCAATTATCAATTTTCAATTACTTGTGCTGAGCGTAGTCGAAGCATCAATTCTCCATTACTCATTTTCCATTCCAATGTATGCAGATATATCCAAGTGTTTTTCAATGCGAGAGAGCGTTTCGAGCAGCGGTTGCGTTTCTACAGGCGTATGACTTTGTTGCAGCTTCACCCATTCTGTTGCAATATCCAAACAAGTCATTATCACAATATCTGTATCATCACGCATTCCATATTCTACCCGAAAAGTCTTGACCCTTTCATTAATCAACTTAGCGGCTTGCTGAACAGCCGCCGCCTCTTCGTCATCTACCAAAACTGGGAAATGTCTTCCTAATATGCTTATTTTAAGGGAATGTTTTTCCAAAATACAAAGTTAAATTTCCGAAGTAAATACCTAATCATCAAAAATTTTGAGACAATCGTCAATTTCTTTGATATAAGTGTCAATTTTTATTTTCATCGCGTCTTGTGCTTCGATATCTACGGCACGCATCGCTACGTTTTCAAGTTGTTTGTTTTTCAATGCCTCATTTTCGCCCTGCAATTTCTGATTTTCTGCTTGCAAAAAAGCGATTTCTTCCTGTAATTTTTTCGCATTGCCACCGCCTTTTTTGTCGGCTAATTGTTTTTTTTCTAACAATATTTGTGCCTTCTCCAACTCCAATTTTTCTATCTCCTCCTCCATCTTTGCCTGTTCTTGCAATAGCAAACGCACGAACCTGTCCATTCGTTCGGCTTTGAGAGAGATGTCGGATATTTTAGCTGCAAGTTCCTGCATATTTCTGTAAAAACGGATTTGAAAGCCCTAAATAAGCAATAAAAACCTATTCACTCCAAATTATGAACAGAAATCTTTACAAATTTTTCTCACATTTCGAGCCAATCGTATGATAATCAACTACATAAATATTTAACTTTTATTTAACATTTTTCTCAACTACAACTCATTTTCCTCAATGTGGAATCATGTTGTAGTTGCTAAAATTGCCAATCGTATGGGCATAATCGCGGGTAAGTTTGTTGTGAACGTCTATATTTTGAACGGTTCGCGCCCGCAAAGAGTCTAATTTCAGGTCTAAGTCTGTGTATTTTTTCTTCACTTCGTCAAATTCTTTTTGCGCCGTTTCCTTCGACATTTTGGCATCCATCACCTCTTTGTTCCAGGCATTAAAGGCTTTTACGTCCTTTTCAAAAGTGGTTTTATGTTGCTTATATTCTACGTCCATTTTGTCGCGTCCAAGCATCATTTTTTTGTAGCGAAAATCAAAGTTCCCAAAAGGACTTAACGTGTCTGCACCGGGTTTTGTAGGCGAAAACTGCCGTAACTCCTGCAAATGTGAAGGGTATTTTTGGGCAGCATCAGCCAGATTTCTTTCAATAAAGGTGAGCTTTGTATTCATATCTGCCCACTGCGACTCAAACCGCTTGACTTGATTGATGAGGGCTAAATCGGGCTTGCTACAAGCCAAAAGCGCGAAAAGGAGGAGAAAGGTGAGATATTTTTGCATGTGTTTGTTCAATATAGAAGGTTAGTTTTTTAAAATAGCGTTATTTGAAGTTAATATTTCTACCTCTGCCGCTTTAAAATCGCCATCATTTGTAAGCAAAATATAATCATTGGCTTGGCAAGTTAATAAGATGCCTTTATCCGAAAAATCTAATGCTTCTTCTGTTAGAAAAGATAAAATCTCTGTCTTTGAAAACGATTTTTCCACTATGTTAAATTTAGGAAGAATATCCTCCTTCAAAATGAGATAAATGCCTGTTGTTGCACTTTTTCCGTCATTGGTATTTCTATATTCTTTGAAGGGAATATGGGCATTTTCTTGACAATAATCATGGTAAGCGATTCTCAAAGCCCGATTAATGACTTCTGAAATAACGATAAAATCTAACACTAACTCATTCCCATTTTTCAATAATTTTTTCAAAACTTTGGAATAAACCGTTGATTGCCAGCTCTCACCTGTTGTCCAAAAAACATATAAAATCACGTTTGCATCAACGAAAATACTCCTATTTCCGAGTGGTGCTATGTTTTTAGTAGAATATCTTGCCGCCATTTTTTAATCTTCTAAGATAAGGTTGATGCTTTCTTGCATAGCATTTGGATTTTTGTAATAGAGTTTTGCCGTTTCTACCACCCTTTTGAGGGCTACAGCACCCGATTGCGATATATCTTTTACAGACAAATACATTTTGACTTCTTCTTCCGAAAAGTCTTTATAAAGCTGCCCTACTGCTGTATTCAAAAAAGCGGTAGTTAGCATTTCTACATTCAAAAAAGAAAGCATTATTTTTCGCTTCGCTGCCAATGCCTTAGAGACCAACTCATATACTTTTTGTCCGTCATCTGCTTCTACGCAAAATGAGTCTCCTACTATGTTAAGAATATTAATTGTGAGCGTTTCCATTGTTTGAAATGATTAGAAAATGTCGTTATTGCTTACTTCTTGAGACAAAATGTAAGAAGAAATGTCATTCGTTTTGAACTGTAAATTCACAATAGTTCCGGGAAAAGAACCCTTAAAAGTCGCTATTTGTTCGCCCTCACAATCAAATTGATAAAAGCCATCATCACTAATTATCTGCAACTTTCCTTTATTTTTGTCGATAAATTCTTTCAACAAACTCAATCCTAAGCCCCCTGTAATGCCTATTTTGGTTGTATGCTTGTCTTTTGTCGCCCATTGAATCGCTTTAGCCGCAGATAATTTGCGCTTAAACGTGTCATTTATTATCTTTTTAAAGCCTATTCCTGTATCTACAATGGTAAATTCTATCATGTTTTTGGAAGGAAAAAACTGCCCACAGGTATATATTTGCTTGCTTTTGCTATGAATTTGCGCATTTACAAAGATTTCATAAATACCTTCTGCCATTTTTTCTTTGACCAAATGAGACATTTCGGGCAATTCATTTCTTTGTAACAACTCGTTTATAACATAATTATTGAAGAATTTTCCATCTGTAGGCTTTAATTTCAAAAAACGAATGGTAGTATGGTAGCTATCCATCAAACGTTTATGTCCATAATAAGCTAAAAAATCGTTTTTGAGCAGTATTTTCTTTTGCTCAATGGTAATGTTATTGTTATTTGAAGCGATTTTATCTAACATCGCCCCTAACGCAGCACACATATTAGCAGAAAACCAAGTCCCAAATTCTACATAAATCTCTTCAAAATATTTTCCTTTATGAAGAAGATAAAAATCTATCAATCGTTGATAACTCTCAAAACTATTATTTATATCTGTTAATTTTGCCATAAAGATACTCCAATTTGTTCCAAATCTGCCACAAATATAGCCATTATTTCTTTCTAAAAAGCAACAAAGGTTTTCGCGGATAAACTGCCAACACATTGAAGACTGTTTTTTGTGCTTTTTATCTGCGAAATCCGCTATCATCTGCGAAAATCTGCGTGAAATCTTTACAACCTTCCCTCCAAAGCCCCTTCATACAAAGCCTTCAATTCTGCCACTGTCCCAATATCCTCCCCATTAATGACTACTTTTTTCGCGGATACTTCCCCCAAAATCCGATACGGAACGCCACAAGTTTGCATATAAAGTTGAAAATCAGCATTTCTTTCGGGCGAAATAGAAACTACTATCCGCCCTGCGGCTTCCCCATAGAGAGCCATATCTGTGCGCATATCCGCAGAAGTATGAAGCGTAAAGCCCAAATTCCCTGCAAACGCCGATTCTAACACCGAAATTGCCAAACCTCCTTCCGAAATATCATGCACAGAACGCAGGATATTCGTGCCTCTCAATGCCAAAATACAGTCATGTAACTGCTTTTCTTCTGCCAAATTGAGATAAGGTGCAGGGCTATGCGCTATGTTATGATAGCGATAAATATATTCTGAACAAGCAAAGTCCTCCACATCTTTTCCCACCAAATACAACAAATCCCCTACTTGCTGAAAGTGCATAGAAAAACGGTCTGTACGAATATCCTCCATCAAACCCACCATGCCAATCGTAGGCGTAGGATACACAGGCCCCGTTTCGGATTGATTGTAAAAACTCACATTTCCGCCCGTTACAGGCGTGTCAAAGGTTTCGCAAGCCGTTTTCATGCCCCGAATTGCCCCTGCAAATTGATAGTAAACTTCTGGATTGTAAGGGTTTCCGAAGTTCAAACAGTTGGTAACGCCTATCGGCACACCGCCCGAACAAACTATATTTCTTGCCGCTTCTGCCACTGCCAATGCGCAACCTCTTTCGGGATTTGCATATACATAGCGAGAATTGCAATCTGTCGTTAGTACAAGGGCTTTATTTGTGCCTTTGACCCGAACAACAGCGGCATCTGCTGGCAGGTTTGTTGTGTTATTATCCGTTCCCACCATAGAATCATATTGTTCATAGACCCATTTTTTGGAACAAATAGAAGGGGCTTGTAGCAGAAATTCTATCACAGGTTTTTGCGAAGCAGGAATTTCAACTGCTGAAGCTGCAAATTTTTTGATTTCTGCGAAATACTCAGGCTCTTTTTGCTCCCGCACATACACAGGCGCGCCTCCCCCCAACACAAGCGATTCGCCCGGAACTTCGCCTATACATTCCTCGCCCATATAATAACGTACCAAACCCGTCTCCGTAACCACGCCAATCTGTGCGTAAGGAATGTCCCATTTGTCCCAAATATCTGTCGCTGCTTTTTCTTTTCCTTTTTCCAACACAAATAACATTCTTTCTTGCGACTCTGAAAGCAGAATCTGCCAAGCCTCCATATTTTCTTGACGCATTGGCACTTTGTCCAACCAAACATCCATACCAAGTCCTGCTTTTGCTGCCATTTCCGAAGTAGAACAGGTGATTCCAGCCGCTCCCATGTCTTGCAAGCCCACCACAACGCCCGTTTCTACTGCCTCCAAAGTGGCTTCTAACAATATTTTTTCCATAAAAGGGTCGCCTACCTGCACAGAAGGCAATTTGGCTTCCGAACCTTCCGAAATATCTTCTGACGCAAAAGTAGCCCCATGCATTCCGTCCGTACCCGTAGCTGCGCCCATTATATACACAGGATTTCCTACCCCTGCTGCAATGGCAGACATTATTTTTCCTGCCTTCACAATGCCCACAGACATAGCATTTACAAGGGGATTCGTATTATAACAATCGTCAAAATATATTTCGCCGCCCACAGTCGCCACGCCAAAAGCATTGCCATAATTGCCAATTCCCCGTACCACGCCTTTGAGCAAGTGCTGGGTTTTGGGAAGGTCAAGATTGCCAAAACGCAAGGAATTGAGGGCTGCAATCGGGCGCGCCCCCATCGAAAAAATGTCTCTATGAATCCCGCCTACGCCTGTTGCTGCCCCTTGATACGGCTCAATCGCAGAAGGGTGATTGTGCGATTCTATTTTGAAAGCCACGCCCAACCCGTTTCCAATGTCCATCACGCCTGCATTTTCTTCGCCTGCTGCGGCAAGTACCCGCGCACCTGTTTTTGGCAAAGTTTTGAGTTGTAGGATAGAGTTTTTGTAGGAACAATGTTCACTCCACATAACAGAATACACGCTAAGTTCCGTAAAATTGGGTATGCGTCCTAATATTTGACAGATTTTGTCAAATTCTTCGGCAGAAAGTTTGAGTTGTAAAGCAGTTTCGAGATTTGGCATTGCGTAAGTAAGATTTGAGGGCGCAAAAATAGGGATTTTTTGGGAGAAAATAGGGGTTTGAAGGAAAAAAGGAGAATCAAGCAGCTAAAAAATGCTGTTAAGACGATAAGGCAAAAGAGCTAATTTTTGGATTAAGGCAAAAGCCTTATCATTTCGAGCCTCAACCTCTCACTTTTTTTAAATAAAAGAAAAATATTTAAGCCTTTTCATCAAAGCCTTTGAAGTTCTGTGCGGTGCTAAGGTCGCTGCTAATTTTGCTTTATAAGCAGGCAAATCCTCAAAATGCTCCGCAGCTTTATACAAATTTTCCATATTTTCCACGCCTTTATCATAGCCATTCGCCGTTTGCAGAGCCAACAAAGAAACCGTTTCTGTCCAAATCAACAGCCTATTTTTATGCGTTTTTTCGAGGGTTTCCAGCCTTTTTTGCTGGGCAATTTCATTGTCTTTGAACAAACGTTTGCCCTTAATTTCCTCCGCAAGTTCAGCGATTTCCTGCACCTTGCGCCCTTGCAAAGCTACTGTTTTTTGCTTAGGTTCAAGCTCTTTTAGTCTTTTCAAAAAAACAGCCCCCAAATTAACTTCTTGGTTAGCAAGGCGTAACAAAAAATCCGCTTTTTCAGCTTCGGGCAATTTTGCGATGAAATCCGCTTTATTGTCAATATCTTCTACCTTTTCCTTACTCCCGACCGCCGCCGCACTTATCCAATCTTCCGACAAGCCCCAAAAGTCCGCAAAATGCTGTAAATCACTGCCTAAGTGTTTCAAATGAGGGGGTAAAGGCGGTTCAATTGCTCCCATTTTTGCCGTATCATCTTCGTTATTTTCCTCCTCCTCTTCATAATAATCATCAGGAAAAGAGGCTTTTGAATCAGGCGAATGAAAATAGAGCCACGCCAAATACAAAGCCCGATAATCGCCATTGATTATCTGTTGCCGCACGCCCATCAAATCTGCAAGGTTTATGCCTCCCTCATCTATCCAATCCTCATAGCCCCCATCTTGTATATTTTCCTCGATTTTAAGCAACACATAGTCGCCTTTCGTAAGAAGTTCAATGTTATCGGAAAAAGTATAAGCCACCAATTCTTTTTTATTGACCAAAGCCAAAGGAAAACGAAACATCAGCGTTTTGCAGCCAAAATTGGCATAATATACCATAGCATCAAAATACTGAAACATGGCATCTTCAATGTTTTTGTGAAAATCGCTATAATGATACACAAATTGCGCCTTGTGGCTATCGACTTCCGCCCGACTCGACCAAGTGTGGATTTCGGCT
>JAYUZN010000014.1:0-3028 GCA_043751755.1 Bacteroidota bacterium
GGCAGCATTACCCGAATAATGATGCCATTTATGAGCTGAAAAGGCATTTGCATGAGGGAGTAGGCGCGCGCATAATTGCCCAAAGTTGCCTCGTCAAAGTATTTGCCAATCAATAAGTTATCTATATTTCGGGTGCTATATGCCAAGAGATTCCCGCCTAAGATGGGCAGGGCTTTTTTTTGCAAAGAAAGAAATTCCTGCTTTTTCCATACAAAAATAGGATACCATTCAGCGGTTATCCAAACAAAAACATTGAGCAAAATAGCTTGTAACAGAGGTTGCACCAAAATGCTCCAAATGCCATAGCCATATATTGCGAAAAAAACGCTGAAAATGAGCGAGATAAAAAGGGCAGAAAATTGGAGAAAAAATAATTTTTTGAAGGAAAGTTTTTTTTCTAACAAAATGATAGGGACACCATAAAAGGCAGAAATGAGGAAATAACAGGCATAATATTTTGTAATTTCTGCTAAAATAGGGGTATTATAAAAAGCAGCTATCAAAGGCGAAAACAGCCAAAATAAGGCAGAAAGAAGGAAACCTATCCCAATATTTGCCCAAAAAATAGTGGAAATCGTTTTGGCTGTATTTTCTTTTTCTTGAATCAATAAAACATTGATACCCAAATCTTTGAGAAGTTCTGCAAAGCCTGTAAACACCCATAACATAGCTACAATGCCATATTCTTTGGGCGAAAACAGGCGACTCATCACAAGATAATGTACAAATAGGCTGATTTGTGTTGCCATTTGTTGCACAAAATTCCATGATAAACCCAACAAAGATTTTTGGGATAATGACATTTATTGTGTAATTTTGGTCACGCAGATTTTCGCAGATTGAACCGCAGATTTTCGCAAATACTATATTTTTCTTAAATCTGCGAAAATCTGCGTGAAATCAAACCAAATACGTGAAAAACAAACAAATCCTTTCGCATTTAGCGATGTTAGGCGTTACGTTGATATACAGCCTCAACTATTTTATTAGCAAAGAAGTTTTTTTGCACATTTCCGCTTTCGGCGTTTTGGCGATAAGAGGCATTTTTGCCCTTAGTTTTTTTGGAATCATGGGCAAAATCGTTTACAAACTGGCAATAGACTGGAAAACAGATGGTTGGCGCATCTTGGCTTGCGCAGTGTCAGGCATTATTTGCAATCAAATTTTCTTTTTGTCGGGCTTGGCGCGTACTACGGAAATCAATGCGGCAGTTTTGATGATAACTTCACCAATTTTTGTGTTTTTGCTGGCGTATTTGAGTGGGGTAGAAAAGCTTACTTGGCAAAAAATACTCGGTGTTATTATCGCTTTTACTGGGGCAGTTTTGTTGATGACAGCAGGAAAAAATATTTCATTGGGGGAAAATACATTGGTGGGAGATATGCTTATTATTTTGAACGCGATAGCTTATTCTACCTACCTTATTTTGGTAAAACCCCTTATTCAAAAGTATAATAATTTTGTGTTATTTGCGGTTTTATTTAGTATTTCTGCTTGCGTAAATATTCCTTTGGGGATTCCGAATTTACGGCAGGTGGATTGGGGAAATTTGTCTGCGCATATTTATTATGGCATTTTTTATATTGGGATTTGCACAACGATTTTGGCTTATGCCCTCAATGCGTGGGCTATGCGCTTTGTCCCTGCAAGTTATGTAGGAATTTACGTGTATTTGCAGCCCGTTTTGGCATTTGCTTTGTCGCTTTTTTTGCGGGCAGGAGTCATTACTTGGCAAAAAACGGGCTATATATTTTTGGTGTTTTTGGGGGTAGGAATGGTTATGTTCAAAAAACGGGAAAAATGAGCATTATTAGGACTTAGGCAAAACGGGTATTTATACCGTCTTATGGTAGCCCTTTGCCATGACAAAGGGCTACTATAAATGACGGTTTTGCGTAAGTCCTGAACTTTTTATTTTCAGCTGAACTTAGCTATTTTCTCAACTCCCTACTTTAAACGAATCCTTCAGCCCCACCGTTTGATTGAAAATCAATTTTTCGGTCGTAGCATCTGTATCTAAGCAAAAATAAGCTTTGCGGATAAACTGATACGAAACCCCCAATTTTGCGTCTTTCAAAGCAGGTTCTATTTTGGCAGAAATCGTAGTCAAAGAATTTGGATTTATAAAGGTCTTAAAATCAACGCCTTCATGTCCAAGCGGATTCGAGTCTGTGAAAAGCCGTTCATACAAACGCACTTCTGCGTCTGCTGCGTGTGCGACCGAAACCCAATGAATCGTACCTTTGACAGGTATGCCACTTTGGTCATTTCCACTGCGAGAGTTTTCGATATACGTGCAATGCACTTCTGTTATATTGCCGTTTTTATCTTTTTTTACCTCTTCACAACGCACAATATAGGCACTTTTTAACCTTACCATTCCGCCCACAAAAAGCCTGAAATATTTTTTAGGAGGGTTTTCCATAAAGTCCTCTCTTTCTATGTAAATTTCTCTTGAAAAAGGCACAAAACGTGAGCCATCTGCCTCATTTTCAGGATTATTGTCAAACTTCATTTCCTCTACTTGCCCTTCAGGATAGTTTGTTATAATCATTTTAATAGGGTCAAGAACCGCCATCATACGCAAGGCTTTTTTGTTCAAATCTTCACGAACACAAAATTCTAACAATCCAAATTCAATGATATTATCTCTTTTGGCAATGCCTACCCTTTTCACAAATTCGCGCAAACTCTCCGGCGTATATCCCCGCCTACGCATACCCGAAATCGTAGGCATACGTGGGTCGTCCCAGCCATTTACCTGCTTTTCTTCTACTAATTGCAGCAATTTTCGCTTGCTCATGACCGTATAATCCACGTTCAAACGGGCAAATTCGATTTGTTGCGGACGATATATGTCCAAATTGACCAACAGCCATTCGTAAAATTCTCGGTGCGGCACAAACTCCAAGGTGCAAACAGAATGTGTAATGCCTTCGATAGAATCGCTTTGTCCATGCGCAAAATCGTACATAGGATAAATATTCCACGTGTCGCCTGTGCGATGATGTGTAGCCCGTTTGATGCG
>JAYUZN010000015.1:0-2730 GCA_043751755.1 Bacteroidota bacterium
GTTTCAAACGTGGGATTTGTTCCATTTGAATTTACACCCGTTAGGTGTATAAACGTGTCTGTTGCGATGTATGTCCCTACATATTGATTGGCAGGGTCGTAGGTGCAGCTCCCATTGTCTTGGGTAGCTTCTGGGTCGTAGTTGTTTGCTGTGTTATCCATACAGCCCTTTTTGCCGCAGCTGCTGCTGGCAAGGACGAGAATACAGCAGAGGGCTGTGATGAGAGATTTGGTCATTGTGGTTTGTGTGTGTTATGAATGTGAAATAAAAATGTTTAGCGTAGTCTTTTTGAGGTAATTGTGCGTGTGCCATTGTCCTTTTTTATATCTTCATAATTTTTATCCCCTTTTTCAAAAGGGTTATCCTGTAATTGATAGACTTGATAATTGTAAATATTTTTTTTATCAAATATCCAAACACGCCAGACAAACGTAGGAAGCATTTTTTTTCCATTGAATATTTGTTGGCAAGGTTTCCACCTCCAATCTCTATCAAGTTTAAACTCAATTTGAGAATTATCAAGATATTGAGGAAATGTTTGTGTCAAAAAAGTATATACAGAAGGATAGATGTCTTTCACATTGACAGATTCGTATTTATATCGTGGATTTGATAAAGGGCAAAGTACAATAGAATAGTTGAAACTATCTTTGTAATACCAGTTTGTAAGCCTTTTCATTTCATCAACGTCCTCTATTAAAATGTTATTTTTTCTCAAAAAAATGGGAAGGTTATTAAAAGCACTATCTGGTGCTAAATCCCATTTACTTATGCTATAATTTTGATTTTGAGGACAAAATATAAGCTTAAATTCTTTATCAAAGTTAGGACGGCTGCGTTTTATATGTGCTTCTTCTGTATAGCTCTCGCAGTCAATGCAATTTATACGGCTGATGCTTGAGGTATCTATCATTTCATAATGTAACAAAACAAACCTCTTATTCAAATCGCAATATAGGCGTTCTAATTCATACAATTTGATATTTTCGGTTTGATTTGCAAAAGATTTTTGTAAAAAATGCGTATCTACCTCTGCAATACACTCAAAATATCGTCCAAAGCTAAAATAAATAGAACTATCTAAAGCTCTTTTCTGTATGTTATAATTGCAACCTATAAAGCTTATAATTAGCACCAAGCAACTTAATTTTGTCATAATTCTATTTTTATTTATCAGATGTGAAAAATGATTGCCATTTGAATAGCAGTGCAATATCATTAGGATGAAACTTGTATAATTCTAATAAATGGGTGTGTATTTCCTTTCCCGCAAAGGATGTTCTTGAATTATCATAAAAAAAATTATACCATACTTTTTCTACCCCAAGGAAACCGGAATTAATTGTCTTAAAAGCGCATCTAGCATAACCAGAAGTCAAGTAGGCTACTTTGTGCTTTTTTTCTTCATTAGGGTTTCTCAAATCATCAATGCTACTATAATCCCTTAGGGGTGGGAAATATAAGGGTATAGGATACAATTCTTTGCATTCTAAGATATCAGCATAAATATTATCCCACTTTATTTTATCATCTTCTAACTCACTATACCTATCAACTATTTCTTTAAGGTGGTCTTTCTTTTTTTTGGGTATATCTTCTTGTTCATAAAAATAATTAACACACGCGCTTAATACTGTTTCATAATGATGATTACAATATAGTAATGCAGCATAGTAATACGCTCTAATTTGATGATTATCTCCATGAATTGTAGCAAAGGCATTCCACTTGTATGCACGATATAACAACAGATGACATAATTCATGAGCTGCTGTATATCCTATATCTTGGGTCATTATAGTACTTATTTCAAATTGAATACCCATAAGAGAGACAAAGCAAGCTCCGTCCATGCCTTTATGAGAAACATCTATGGCATTTCGTTCAAGCTCTTTTCCTATTTGAGTTGTCCCACCTACTCCATTTGTCCATGCATCATATTGAAAATAAACCGTAAAATCATTATCGGCTTTTTTTTGATTCAACTCATTTTTAGACTCCAAAATATCTACATAAACTGTAAAATTATTATTTGTAAATATCTGATAAATATCAGCCTCTGTGTCTTTGGGCTCCCACTCTGCAAATGGAAAGTTATTTTTTTGCTCTGAAATGCCTGCTCCACCATCGCTAACCACGTCTATTGGTATGTTAGTTTCTTTCACTCCTTTCACAAATTCCTTTTCAAAATAAAGCCAAATATTCATTGATACTTTATTTGTGGCTTTTTCGCTTTTACCTATAACACTCATTTCCCCTATGCCTTCCCCCTCGCTCCCTCTCCCACTCGCCGCTCCCCCACCATTCCAAAATGGTGTAACCTCCTGTGTCTCACCATGTCTGCGGTGCAGCATAGAAATCCCTGCAAGTTTGCTATCTTCTACAGCTTGCGTTCCCGAATGTGGCGTGCGAAAAATCCCTTCCGCTCGTAGGTTTACGGGCACAAGCAAGTCCGTAGGCTGTCGGTCTAAGACAGGCAGATGTTGGTATTCCATCTGAATAATGTCCTGCTGCTTGCCGATATACACCGTTACAGATTCGCCTTGTACTACCGTTTTTTTTGTCAGTTTCAAAATCGTTTCGAGGGCTTCTGGGCGCAAGATTTCCATATAATCTGCAAGGGTTTTGCCCCCTTCTTTCAAGTCTTGCCACAATTTGCTGCTGCGCTTGAGTTCCAAAGCAGGGAGTTCTATTTGGAAAAAGAGTTTCCAATATTGCGGATATTGACTA
>JAYUZN010000016.1:0-6250 GCA_043751755.1 Bacteroidota bacterium
GCGCAACCCTGCAAACCTGCCATTTGATAACTGGCAGTATTACTTCAAACTCCTCCTTTTGACCAAATAATCCGTCAGCACTTTTTCGTAGCCTTGCGCAATATCTGCTTCCACAAAATCTATGTTCAATTCATGGCATTTTTTCTTAAAAGTAGCCGTAAATTCCTGCATTTTTTGTTGGTACAAAGGGCGAATTTGATTGGGCTGCACCTCTATTTTTTCGCCTGTTTCCAAATCTTGCAAAATGATAGGACGGTTTCCAAAATCGAAATCTTGTTCTGTTTTTTTATCTAATAAATGAAACATCAAAACCTCGTGCTTGGCGTGTCGCAGGTGTTGCAACGCCGAAAAAAGCTCACTCATTTCCCCAATATTGCTAAACAAATCGGTGATAATGACCACAAAAGACCTGCGATGAAATTTCATGGCGACTTCGTGTAAGACTTTGGCAGTTGCGGTTTTATGTTGAAAAAATTGCGTTTCTTTGGAAACCTTTTCCAATTTTTGAAACACAGGAATCATACGCGAATATTTGGAATTGGGGGGAGAATAAAAATTTACTTCCGAATCGAACAAGGTCAGTCCAGAAGCATCTCTTTGCTGAATCATCAAATAATGCAAAGCTGCCGCCAAATATGCCCCAAATTCCAGTTTAGTAATCTTCTCTTTGTCCTGCGGATAGCGCATGGAATCGCTCACATCAAGCACGACTTGACAGCGCAAATTGGTTTCCTCCTCATACTTTTTGAGGTACAATTTATCGGTTTTGCCATACACTTTCCAGTCAATGTCCCGCAGCGAATCGCCTGTGTTATAGGCTCTATGTTCCGCAAATTCTACCGAAAAGCCATGATTCGGGCTTTTGTGCATACCTGTAATGAAGCCTTCGACAATCATTTTTGCTTTGATGTCTATGCTTGCCAATTTGCGCACGACCAAAGGGTCGAGAAATGGAATGGTTTGTTTCATATTCTAATTGTTTAGGTTCATATTAGATAAACAATGCGAATATTGAGTTCAAAAAGCAATATTACAAGTTTAGTAGCCCCGTAGGGGCGATATATTTATAGAAAAATCCGCCCCCGCCCCCCCATTTTTTGCATATTTCGCCCCTACGGGGCTGAAAACAGGTGGGAAATCCATTTTTTCTATAAATATCCTGCCCCTACGGGGCTATTGAACTCAAGATTCGCATAAACATATAATTATTTATCATTTATTTAGCTTTCAACTATTGGATAAAATAGAAAAAGACAGTCCTAAGCCATTCAGCATTTTCAAGAAAGTGGAAAGCTGAACATCTACTTTTCCATTTTCTACCCGCGAAATAAAGGCTTCTTTCATAGCCGTTTTTTCGGCTAATTGCGCCTGCGTAAGTTCCTGCTTTTCTCTATGATATTTAAGCATCTCACAGATATAAAAGGCATTTGCTTTTGCCTCAAACTCTGTTCTTTCTGGGCTGCCTTTTTCGCCATATTTGTGGAGTAGTAACTCCTCAAAACTGGTAATATTCTTTAAAATAGGTGTAGGATTGTGTGTCATATATGTAAATATTAAATGTTATCAATGTCTTTATTTATATCATTTTCTACTTTTTCTTCAAAATAGACTTCCTTTATGGCTTCAGCCAATTGCACTGCTTTTTTGTAGTCTCTATTAGCTTTTTTCAAAAAACCATTGCCTAAAATCACTACTTTTCCGCCGCTTATTAAGTCCCCATTTTCAAAGAAAAACAAAACTCTATATTCATTGCTACCTGTAGAAACCCGTATTTCATAAATCCCATTGCTCCCTGTAATATGTTTTACATAAGTATCTGGTACAAAATGCTGTGTTTCCAAAATATATAGTACGAAGTCTATCTTTGCTTGCAGTTTTGCATTTTGAATGGTATAATAGTCGCTAAAGTAGGATTTATAGGTTGTAATTTCTCTTATTTTTTCCATTTAGTAAACACGTTTATTATGTTAACGAATTAGTTAAAAAAAAGTTGTACTTGGGGCAAACTTACAACATTTCTGTTAATTCTGCCGCATAATTTTTGTTTTTCAAATAATCTATCCAGCTTTTCAGCCTTACTACGGAAGGAGCTTTGTTAAATAACAAGGAACGGAAGGCATTTTTGAAATCTTTGTCATATTTAGTGGTTGTAGCACTTTTAGATTTTTTGATAAACGCCTTTAATTCTGTGGGAATATTAAACGTAGAAAGGTCTATATCAGCTATTTGAGCTTGTTTGAGCGTCCAACTTTCTATGGCTGGCACAATTTGAATGATAAAATGAAGCCTATTTTTATGTTTATGAAGTAGCATATCTTCACTCTCATAGACACAATCAAATTCCAACAAATAGTCTAATTCCTGCTTATCTTTGTCCACCATACCTATACAAAAATCATCTGCAAACTTTTCATTCATGACTTTTGCCACTTTGCTATTCCCTTTTTGATGATTATACCCTCCAGAATTAGGGGGACAAATCGTTTCAAGCAAATTGGTATCCACATAACATTCCGTTATAATATGGTCGTCTATATATTTCATGCGCCTACAAAATTTTCATAATTGTAAAACAAATCTATTCCATATTGATATACCCGATGGATTTCTTCGGCTGTAAGTTTGTGAACAACTGTTTGATTGTTTTTAAAATCTACAATAAACACAGACAAATCTGCTTGCGCATTTTCCAAAAAATCATTCACAATTACAGGGCTATGTGTAGTTATAAAAAACTGATTAGTAGTACTTTGAATGATGTCATACGTCAGTTTAGAGATATAGGGAGGAAAAGTATGTGCTTCAGGTTCTTCAAATAACAAAATGGCATTTTCATTAGAAGCAACTGCGGCTTTGTAAAAAATAAGCCTTTGAAGCGAATCTGCCACCGAAGAATAAGGGAGCAAAAACACAAAACTGTCATCTGTATCTACACTTTTTAACATTCGTAGAGAATTGTCATTTCTATCTAACACTAATTTCTGCCCATATTTAACAAAAAATTCTTGTATTTCTTTCATTAGCGGCTTATTTTGTGCCAATATAGTAGGAAGATTTTTTCCAAAAGGGGGCGTTAATGTCGAAGATAATCCGTTTGTGTGGGACAAATTGTGTAAGAAATGGTATTTTTTGATAGGAAAAATAAGGTCGTTTTTTATTTTTTCAATGAAAATAGGAAAGTCTTTATGTTCTTTTTTTCCATTAAAAGAAAATCTACCCAAATGAATAGCACTGCCCTCTTTTCCTATGCTAAATATAAATGAGAGGTTATCAGTATTATCAAACCCTATTCCACTATTGTTTTCGTCCCAAGCCCTAATAGATAATTTCTTATCCAAATTTCCATTATAAAATAAGTCAATATTCTCGTGAGGGCGGACACATTCATTGAGATATGCAGGATTGTCTAAGTAATTATAGGGCAGCCCCACAATCGATAGCGCCTCCAAAATATTAGATTTCCCAACATTTGGCTCGCCAATAAAAATATTGATACGGCTACAATCCTTTATTTCTATGTTTTGAATAGATTTAAAATTTTTGATAGAAATATCTTTGACAAAATGATTCATTGGTTGGTTGGTATCTATTGTTATGAGAAAAACACCATTTTTCGCCTACAAAAATACAAAAACTTCCCTGTATTGATGCTTTTTATCTGCGAAATCTGCTCTCATCTGCGAAAATCTGCGTGAAACTATCAGACAAAATCCGCTCCACACATTCTTCTATCGTATATTTGTGGGTGTCTATGGTTAAAAAAGGGGCAATAGGTGGCTCAAAAGGGGCGTCTAAGCCAGAAATATCGTGGATTTCGCCCTTTTCATATTTTTTGTATAAACCTTTTGTATCTCTTTTTTGGCAAATCTCAATGTTAGCATCTACAAAAATCTCGTAAAAATTATTTTCGCCAATAATATTTTTCGCCATTTCTCGCATCTCTCTTGTCGGACTCATAAACGCACATAACACAACTGCGCCTTTGTTGCGCATCAATTTTGCGATTTCTGCACTTCGGCGCACATTTTCTTTGCGGTCGGCTTCAGTATAGCCCAAATCCTTGTTAATGCTCTGCCGCATTTCGTCCCCATCTAAGAGAAAAGTGAGGATATTTTTGCTTTCTAACTGCGCTAAAATAGGACGCGCTAAGGTCGTTTTTCCCGCACCAGATAAGCCTGTAAACCAAAGTACCTTGCCTGTTTTTTCCATGTTGTTTTATTGCTCGCAGATTTTTGTTTAGGTTACCACAGATAAGGAACACGAAAAGAATAAAATCCTAATTTACCACTACTCGTAGTGAGCGTGCCGAACTAAGGCACAAAGGAAACTAAGAAAGAAAAAGTGTGGCTTAGATGCCTTCTTTTACTATATAGCTTCGTGATTCTTAGTGCCTTAGTGGTGAGAAAAATGCCAAGTTATTTAATTTTCGTTCCTTAATCTGTGGTGATTTTATCTATAAAAAAGCTATTCCCCCTTATTTATCCCGTATTCCTTCATTTTATTGTACAAATGACTCCGTTGAATGTCCAACATTTCTGCCGTTTTGGAGATATTCCACGTATATTTTTCGAGCTGATGCTGAATAAACTCCTTTTCTACAAAGTCTTTAAAATCTTGAAACTTCTCATATTTGTCATACAAATTTTTGGAAGAAGTTCCGCCTTTTGCTGCCCCTTCTCTGCGCGGAGGAGCGGCAAAGTCCACAACATCTTGCTCCGTTATGATACGTCCATTACACATAATAATCAAACGCTCTACAACATTGCGCAACTGACGGATATTCCCATTCCATTCCAATTTTTGAAGCTCGTCCAACGCCTTCGCAGCCACAGTAGGCACGCTCATGCCTTGCTCATCTGTGATAATCCGAATAAAATGCTCTACCAATTCAGGAATATCCGAACGGCGGTCTTTAAGTGCCGGAACATGCACTAATATAACACTCAAACGATGGTACAAATCCTCGCGGAAGTTGCCATTTTCTATCTCTGTGAGCAAATCTTTGTTCGTAGCTGCCACAATTCGCACATCTACGCCCACCGATTTGTCGCTGCCTATGCGGGTAATTTTGCTTTCTTGCAAAGCCCTCAATACTTTTGCCTGTGCCGAAAGACTCATATCTCCGATTTCGTCAAGAAATAAAGTACCCGTATTTGCTTGCTCAAACTTGCCTGTGCGATTGCGATAAGCTCCTGTAAAAGAACCTTTTTCATGCCCAAACAACTCACTTTCAATCAGTTCTGAAGGGATAGCGGCGCAGTTTACTTCAATAAAAGGACCCGAACTTCGCTTGCTTTTTTCGTGTAGCCAACGAGAAACCAATTCCTTACCTGTGCCATTGCTGCCTGTTATCAGCACCCTTGCATCTGTAGGCGCAACCCGCTCAATCGTTTCTTTGATGCGAGTAATAGCAGGAGAAGTGCCGATAATTTCGGTAGTGCGGGTGATTTTTCTCCGCAATTTGCGCGTCTCTACCACCAAACCCGATTTGTCCACCGCATTTCTGATAGACACCAATAAACGGTTCAAATCAGGCGGTTTTTGGATAAAATCGAAGGCTCCCTTGCGAGTAGCCTCCACAGCCGTCTCTATAGTGCCATGCCCCGAAATCATAATAAACTGCGTTTCAGGTTTTTGTTCCAAAGCGGCAGTCAAGACCTCCATACCGTCCATTTTGGGCATTTTGATGTCGCAAAGCACTACATCAAAGTCTTCTGCTAAGATTTTGTCTAAGCCTTCTTTTCCATTTTCGGCAGTAGTAACGTCATGGTCTTCATACTCTAAAATTTCTTTGAGGGTTCCCCTGATGAGTTCCTCATCATCTACAATCAGTATTTTTGACATATTGTGGATAGAATTATGTTTTGTCCTAAAAATTATACAAATATAGTGTATCTTTTTCTGTAAAAAAAACTACCTATTTGTGTAAAAAAATATACATGTATCTTTTTGAGGAAAAATTTTGTTACTTTTTCACTTAAATCATTGAAAATCAATTTACTATAAACGGATACTTGTATAATCGAAGGCATTTATACAGCTACTTTATAACCACAAATTTCCCCCGAAAAACCTTCCCTGCCTCCAAATCCTTTACCACAAACAAATACAAGCCCCTTGCAATCGCCTGACTATCCTTTGAAAGCAAATCCCAAGCATGTTCTCCGCCCGAAAAAACCGCTTTTTCTGAATTGGAATAGGTCTCAAACCAGCGTGCATCACTGCCATTATAGTCGCTTTGATGCTCAAA
>JAYUZN010000017.1:0-3104 GCA_043751755.1 Bacteroidota bacterium
GATAATAGCATTTTTTGCTTGGTAAGGGACAAAAATGAAACGATTTGGGCGGGGACACGCACAGGCATTGTGAAGCTTGTGGCAAAAATGCAAATGACAGAAGGGCAAAGCATTTTGCTTACAGAAACGCAGACTTTTACTGCCAAAAACTGGGATTTGCGCAATACGGTTCAAGCCGCAGCGATAGACACCGAAGGAAATTTGTGGGTGGGAACGGAAGGAAAAGGGGTTTACAAAATCAGAAAAGGCATATTTACCTCCTTCAGCCTTGCAGAAGGGCTAAATAGCGAAATCGCCAAGTCTTTTTTGGAAGATGACAAGGGGCATATTTGGATAAGCACAACGGACAATGGCATTAATCAATTCGACCCTTCGCAGCCAAAACCCTATCATTTTTCCTACCTCAACAAGCAAAATGGCTTCCCTTGCAATGATATTTGTTCAAGTTTTAAGGATAGTAAAGGCAATTTTTGGTTTGCTTCTTACACAAATGGCGTTACGAAATATGATGGCAAAGGTTATCAAACTTACACGATTCAAAATGGCTTAGGTAGCAATAAAACCTATTGTATAAGCGAAAATGCTAAAGGAGAAATTTTTGTAGGTGCAGAACATGGCGTTACCGTCATTGAGGGCGAGCGATTTCGCTACCTTACCGCCAAAAATGGACTCATTTCTAATGCCGTTTATACCATGTTACATGACAAAAAAGGAGCAGTTTGGATGGGAACAGGCGAGGGAATGAGCGTGTTGATGAAAGATGGGACAGTTCGCAATTTTACGGTCAAAGATAGTCTCGGCGACAACCTTGTGTTGGCTCTCAAAGAGGATTCAAAAGGCAATATCTGGGCAGCTACAAGTCATGGTTTGTCAGTTTGGAATGGCAAAAAATGGCAAAATATCCTCCTTCCTGCTTCTGTGGCGGCGAATGACATTGTGGCACTTGTCTTTGAGAAAGATGAAAATCACCTTTGGCTTGGTACAAATAATGGCATTTTTCGCTTAGATATAGGCGATTTTCTCCAAACAGGCAAATACGCCTTTGCGCATTTTACGACTACCGATGGCTTGCCGAGCTTGGAATGTAATGGAAATGCGGCTTATACGGACAAAAGGGGCAATATTTGGATTGGCACGATTGCGGGCGCAGTTTGCTATTCGCCGAGCCAAGAAATTGAGGCGCAAACCCCGCCTTTGGTCTATATTACAGGCGTAAAATTATTTTTCAAAGATATATATCAAAGCAAATTGGACATAGGCGAAACGCATACAGAAACAGGTTTGCCCAAATCTTTGACTTTATCTGCCAATCAAAATCATATAACATTCGATTTTATTGGTGTTTGTCATTCTCGCCCCTCTTCTGTGCGCTATCAAATACAACTTGCAGGGTTTGAGGAAAATTGGCAGCCTATCACCGAAGAAACAAAATTTACCTATTCTAACTTACCTTCGGGAACTTATACTTTTTTGGTAAAAGCCACGAATAACATGGGAGAATGGGTAAAATCTGAGCCTTTTA
This sequence comes from Bacteroidota bacterium, assembly GCA_043751755.1. Taxonomy (GTDB): domain Bacteria; phylum Bacteroidota; class Bacteroidia; order J057; family J057; genus JAAFHL01. The sequence goes on from JAYUZN010000017.1 coordinate 1,523, forward strand.
CTTTTACCATTCAAAAGCCTTTTTGGGCGACTTGGTGGTTTATTTTGTTGATGATTGGGCTTGTTTCTGCTGTTATTTACCTTATTTATTTTGCGCTTCAAGAGCGAGCTGCACAGCAACGGGAGCAGGCGCAAATTCAGACAAAAGCCGATACTTTGCAGTTGGAACAGCAGGCACTTTATGCGATGATGAACCCACATTTTACCTTCAATGCCCTGCAATCTATCCAGTATTTTATAATGGTGCAGGACAAAATGTCTGCCACAAAATTCCTTACGCAGTTTGCAAAGTTGGTGAGAATGAACTTAGACAGCAGCAAAAGTGAATTTATTTCCCTTAATGATGAGATAGAACGGCTAAAATTGTATTTATCCTTAGAAAAGATGCGTTTTCAAGACAAATTCGACTATGAGTTGCAGGTAGAGGAGGAGATAGACAAAAGTGAGACCCTGATTCCGCCTATGATTTTGCAGCCTTTTGTCGAAAATTCCCTCAAACATGGCATCATGCCCCTCGAAGGCAATGGTCAAATCACCGTAAGTGTCAAAGAAGAGGACGAAAAAACCTTGTTAGTTCTCATTAAGGACAATGGAATTGGAATTACTGCCAGCAAAAAAATGAAAGCCGACCGCCCAAATGACCATGTTTCGCAAGGCATGAGGATTACAGAAGACCGCCTAAAATTGTTTTCCAAAACCACAGGCAAGGCTTATACGATTGATTTTGAGGAGATTGTGAAAGAAGACGGGAGCATAGGAGGAACTTTGGTAAGGATACGGCTGCCAATGAAAAGTAGGCTGTAGGTTCACGCAGATGGGCGCAGATGAAAGCCGATTTCCGCAGATATATTTCCTATCTGCGCTATCTGCTTTCATCTGCGAAAATCTGCGCGAAATCAAGGGATTATTTCAAATTGCTAATAATTATTTGTTTTAACGCTTTTAACATCTGAAAAATAGCGAAAACTTCTTCATCATCTGACTTATAATCTTTGCTTACACAATATTCATTCCCATTCAGCACCATAAAATTCCAAATTAAGCCCACTACATACAAGCCATAGATAGGCTTCTCATTGCCATTTTTTTCCCTTGCTACCAACATCGCTGCTAAGGCTTGCGCATCAGGATTTCCCTCATTATCCACACTCCGCTTGTATTCATGCATACAAAAAAAAGGGATATGAGGGCTTCGTGAGCCTGTAGCTATCATACCATCTACAACGCCCGATAACTCATATTCCCCGATTTTTTCATGTATCGTTCTTTCCAAAAAATAGCCTATTTTGGTATCATCAAATTCCACTGTCATAAAAACAGGGCTTATAAATTTATTTTCCAGTTCAAATTCATTCCACGCCTTGCCCGCCCATATCAGAGGTCTTTGCAAATTGAGCAAGGTTTGCCGCTCAAAATCGCTAATTGACTGATTTTGAGAAAGCTGAATCCAATGTTGCAATACGGTACAATCTGTAGCCCAAATTTGCCCTAAGCCAAAAGCTTTGTCAAGGCTATCCAAAGTCCAATCTTTAAAGCTTGCTTTTGTCATAAAAAATGTATTGCGCAAAGATAGTAAAAAACGT
>JAYUZN010000018.1:0-21100 GCA_043751755.1 Bacteroidota bacterium
CAAACCATAATACTCTCACAAAAAAAATGGTGATTCAATAGCAAAAAAAGCAGGTCTTGGGAGTATTTAAAAACGGAATTAAGATTGAAAAATAAATAAGTGGTTCTTATAAAATAAACGAGGTTAAATAGCTGCCGCAAGCGTCCGCTTGTGGCAGTTTCTTGAAGCGTCCGCTTCCATATTCGAAGCGTCCGCTTCAAGAAAGGAGGTACAAGCGGACGCTCAATGTAGTCAGTTTAGATTTCGGATAATTTAAAAATGATGTTTTATGACCGGAATATCTACCATTTTGAGGCGATTTTTTCGTTTTTACCCATAAGTACGGGATTTTGCGCTACCTGTAGCTTAGGCTTTAGCCTGAGCATCCTCAATTTGCCCATTTTTGTTTAACGCAAGCTAAAGCATGCGCTACACATACCACAAATTTATCTACTCCCATTTCATTCATTTTCTAAACTGACTACCTTTTATGCACACAGTCTTCACAAATCCCCTGAATCAGCAAATTGATTTCTTGCACCAGAAATGTGTCAGGCATTTTGATAGCAGGAATGTGCATATTTTCCAAACAAGTGGTTTTGCTGCACAAATTGCATTTGAAATGCACGTGGTCATGGCTGTGATAATGCTCGCTACAATGAATATGGCTGCACAAAGCGTATTTCATCGCTCCCGCATCATCTAATACTTTGTGAAGGATTCCTTTTTCCAAAAAAGTAGCCAAGGTTCGATAAATGGTAACTCGGTCGCAATCGTGCATTTCCTTCTCCAATTCGGGTTGGGAAAGCGCGCTATGTTTCAAGAGAAAGACCTCCAAAATATCGGAACGACTAATGGTATGCCGTAAGTTATGTGCGTTAAGAATTTCTTTTGATGTCATAATTGGGCTACAAAGGGACAAATATACGCATTTTTTTGTAATTTTGCGGAGCTTTTCTGTTCTATTCAGCTATTTATATGATTTTACTCATAGACAATTACGATTCCTTTACCTACAATCTTGCGGATTTGTTGCAGCGTTTTGTGCCTGTGAAAATCCTGCGAAATGATGTCTTTTCGCTTGCAGAAATAGCAGAAATGATGCCTACAGGAATTGTGATTTCGCCAGGACCTGGCAAGCCCCGAGAAAGTGGGGTTTCTTATGAAGTTGTGCAGCATTTTTGGGGGAAACTGCCCATTTTAGGCGTATGTCTTGGACATCAAATAATGGCGGAAATCGCAGGGGCAGAAATTGTGTTGGCAGAAAAGCCCATGCATGGCAAAATTTCTCGGATTGTACATGATGAAAAAGGCATCTTTGAAGGCATAAGCAACCCCCTTCAAGTGATGCGTTATCATTCTTTGTTGGTGAAAAAGGATACTTTGCCCTCCGAAATGCAGGTTACGGCTTGGACAGATACGGGCGAAATAATGGCAATGCAGCATAAAACCCTGCCCCTTACAGGCGTTCAATTTCACCCAGAATCTATTTTGACCGAATATGGGGAGAAAATGATGAGAAATTGGCTGAGACAGTTAGCAGTAAGCAGTTAGCAGTAAACAGTTATGCTTTGAAGGGGATAAATGTTCCAGCCTGAGGGTGTTATATCGGGTGGCGCACCTTTCGAAAGTGCGCCGCCCGAATCCTTATATTATTTCAAAAACTGTCCATTGCCGCCGCCTTGCTTTGTGCCAAACCTGTGATTTCTCGCACTTCTTTCACTGTTTTTTGCGCTTTGACACGAATCGCCGCCGAAGAATCATAGATTTCTTCTACCAATTGCTTTTTGTTGCCCAACAAAGCGGCTTTGCGCTGCTTGATATCATGCGTAAGTGCCACAATCACCTCGGCAACGCCTTGTTTCAGTTGCGAATATTTCAAATTGCCGCTGTCATAATCCGCCATCAACGCCTCGTACAAGCTATTTTCTGTACTACACACTTTGAGCAAAGAAAACAAATTTGCCACGCCAGCCGTCATTTCGCCCGCAGAGGTATCCCCCGAATCGGTAACTGCTGTTTTCACCTTTTTTCTCGTAACGGCTTCGTCTTCAAACAAGGCAATATAATGCTTATCTCCCAACGATTTTGACATTTTTTTGGTGGGGTCTGCCAGCGATTGCACCTTCGGAATTTCGGTAAACAAGGCTTTCGGTTCTTCAAAATAGCTTACCCCAAAGGTATGATTGAAGCGATTTGCGACATTGCGCGAAAGTTCAATATGCTGCTCTTGGTCTTTGCCAACAGGCACAAAATGAGGGTGATACATCAAAATATCTGCAGCCTGCAAGACGGGATAGGTAAACAAGCCCGTAGAAATAAATGTCTCTGATTTATCCTCTAATTGTTGCGATTTGTCCTTGAATTGTGTTTGTCGAGAAAGCTCGCCATAAGAGCAGACACAGCCCAAAATCCAGGTCAGTTCGGTATGTTCAGGCACGAGACTTTGTATAAAAATGTTTTCTTTATGGATTCCACATGCCATCAAATTGACCGCCATGTTCATCACATTTTTGCGCAATTCGTCAGTGTTATAAGGCATAGTTTGCGCATGATAATCTACTACGCCATAAAAACATTCGTAATTTTCTTGAAGTTTTGTCCAATTAGCTACTGCCCCGAGATAGTTGCCAAGGTGCATTTCGCCTGTAGGTTGTATGCAGGAAAGGATTCTTTGTTTTTGCATAATTATGTTAAGTAGTTGAAAGTTCTAAGTTGAAAGTTCTAAGTTGAGAGTTGAAAGTTAATATAAATTTATCGAAATCAATAACATATATCTAAGGAATATAAAATCAATAACATAACAATTTCATTTTGGGGATTTCTTAGTGCCGTAGGCACGAAATATTTATAGAAAATGGTATTCCCGCCCCAATTGATTCCGTTTTTCGTGCAAAAACTAAAAAAAAGGAGGGGAGGTTGGTATGTTTTTTCTATAAATATCGCCGTCCCTTGTTATTGAGCGAAGTTGAAATACGGGACTATTAAATTGTTACTTTATTTAATTTCCATTCCTAAAATACGTGTTTAGATTATTTCTCACGCGTATTTTATTTTTTGAGCGACAAAGATACAATATTATTTTTACTGTAAAGAAATCGGAATAGACAAAATGTGCATTTTTCTCATTTTACCGCAAAGTTCGCAAATGAATCGCAAATAATTGCGAACTTTATGGTTTTTAGGACGCAAAGCCTAAAAAAACGGCTATTTTTTCTTTACAGCAGGAAAAAATAGCTACCTTTGCCTAAATATTTCTGCAAACATGCACTTCTTTACCATCATCACACAGCAATCCGATTTCCTCCTGCGCATAGAAGCAGGCGAGTTGAATGTGCCTACGGGCAAAATCGTAGCTTGTGACCCATTTAACAATCCCGAAAGAGCGGTTTTTACGCGTAGCATTCCGGCGGGAAAATATCCTGTACATTTGTATCTCAAAAAAGGGGAAAATACAATGGCGTTGGCGTGGCTGCAAGTGAGCCAAGAAACGCCTGTAACATGGGAAATGGCAGTCCTGCACGACCAAGAAATCGCCGATTTGAAGGAGGGCTATTATTATGGCTATTCCGTAGATGCAGGAATAGGCTGCTTTATGGATGCACTTTGCGCCGATTTTTTGTGTGCCGCTCAAAGCATGATTGCTGAAAAAATGGGAGATGATTTTATAAGCTATTATGACAATGTCGTGGCTCCACAAATAGCTGAAAATCAGGATATTTACCTCAACCATTTTTCTGCTGACGATTCAGAATTGAATGTTATCATGTTTTCTTCGGGCTGGGGAGAAGGCGTTTTTGCTTCTTATTGGGGCTTAGATGCAGCTGGAAATGTGGCTTGTTTGGTTACTGATTTTAATATTTTGAAGGAGGGAGAATAAAGTTAGAACATTTATTCGTACATTTGTTTTTTAGCTTTCGTAGCGACCATTTTTTAAATGGTCGTCAGTATGACATTAAAAAATAAATATCATTTTTAACATACCATTTTCTCATGAAAAAACTGTTTTTTACATTCAACTTGTGCTTGCTTATCGCAACTTTCTTCTTTGTCTCTTGTGGCAAAAGATGCTTAGACCCTAATGCTAACAACAGCTCTAAAAAAGGTGATTGCGTTTACCCTGCCGATGAATTTAAAGGCACCTATTCCATGACTTGCAACTGCGCACCAACTACAGGCGCAGGGACTGCTATTAGTAAGTCGTTTGAGGTCGAAGTCCTCAAGATAGACAATGACAATATTGCTATCAAAAATCTACAAGGCTGTGGCGGAAGCGTGAATACGACTATCCCATGGCAAACCTATACTGCGCATTTTTCGCCATATACTACTGTATGCGACGGTGTAGGTTATAACATTGACGGAAATATAAGCATTGTGCCAAGTACAGGCGATTTATCCTTTTCTTATCAGATGAGACCTGCCGATTTAACGCTCACTTGGTACAACTGCACAGCCACAGGCACCCGCAAATAATGCCTGCTTTTTGGCAAAAATATAGCATCTATCTCATTCCGCCCTTTTTTGGGGGTGGAATGTGTATCTTATTGGATTTCAATGGTTTGTATGGGCAAGATGCGCATGAATATTACCGCTACACACAAGCATTTTATCAAAGCCTTCTACATGGCGAGCAGCCACAAGACTTTTTTTGGGGAATAGGCTACCCTTTGTTAGGGGCTTTATTTTCTTTTATTACTAAAAATGTCTTATTTTCGCTACAAGCTATTTCGCTCATTTGCTATACTGTGATAGGCATTTTGATAGGCAAATGTGCAGACCTCATTTTCCCAAATAACGCTGGCAGCGTTACCCCCTTTCTCCCTTTTTCGAGGAAAATAGCCCTTTTTCTCCTCTATTTTTCTGCCCCCTACTGCCTTCGTATGGGCGTACTTGTCATGTCTGATATGCTTGCAGCCTTAGGCGTGATGCTTTGCTTCTATGCTATGACTGTTTTTTATTATAAAAATAAAAACTCAAGTCTTTACTTTGCTGTTGCTGGAGCAAGCCTTGCAATCCTTACCCGTTATCCGCCTGCAGTTGTGGTATTGCCGATGTTAATAGGGCTGATTTATCTTGTTTTTTTGCGAAAAAAGTACCTTGCCTCCGTCCTTTCTATGCTCATTGTAGCTGTAGGCGTAGGCTTGCATGTTTGGATAAAAGGCGAAAACCTCTTTGCTTTTACGCATCATGGCTCTTTGTATGGCTGGACGCTGCTCAACAGTTTTCGCCGAGTGCTGCACACGCCTGACGGCATTCAATATTGTACTTTTCCGAATATTCTCTATGCTTTTGGGCAATTTTGGCATCCTGCTTATTTGTCTGTGGGCATAGTGCTTGTTTTTTTTATCCGAAAAAAAGATTTCACATCTTTTCCGATAAAAATAGCCGTCCTTTCTATTTTGTTATGTGCCGTATTTTTGATGGGGATTCCTTTTCAAAATATGCGTTTTTTGTTGCTAAGTTTTCCTTTGGTGAGTTTGTTGTTATTTCCTGCTTTAGAAAATTTCACGCAGATGTGCGCAGATTTTAGCAGGTTTCGCAGATGCAGGTGGCGTTTTATCTGCGAAATCTGCCATTATCTGCGGAATCTGCGTGAACCGCAACTTCCTATTTTCACGTTATTAATCTTTCTCATTTTGGGACAAATGGCAATGGGTTTCAAACTGATTCACGATTTGCGCACCCGCAATCAATGGGAAAAACAGGTTGCTGCCGATTTGCAAGTTTACAAAGGTTTGACGCTTTATACCTTTGATATAGATGTGGCACTTGGTTCGTATCCTGTGCCGTTAAAAATTGTGAATACTTGGACAGAAAAGGTAGAGGACTTTGAAATAGGCGGACTTTATTTCTGTGAGGAAAAAACCTTGGAATCGCAATGGGTTGAGCGAAACCCTTTGCTGAATTGGCAAAAAGTGAAGGCGGAATACGTCCTTATTTGTGTCAAAACTTATAAAAATGGCTGGAAATTGTATAAAATTCAAAAAAAGTTATAAATCTTTTTGTTGGTCTCATTTTTTCTTCCTTATTTTGCACTCCCAAAGCGGAAATAGGCTTTTCAAGTGCTGTATTTGTTTCGACAAAATGCGCCGCCTACGAAACTTGGCTCATCATTTTTTGAAAAAATTGATATGTACGCAATCGTAAATGTTGCTGGAAAACAGGTAAAAGCGGAAGCTGGCAAGAAAATGTATGTGGATTTGTTGCATCATGCACCCGGTTCGGAGCTTTCTTTTGACGAGGTTATGTTGCTTGACGATGAAGGCGCAATTTCTATCGGAAAACCCTTTATTGCTGGCGCAAGTGTAAAGGCTACCGTAGTTGAACAAGTAAAAGGACCGACAATTATCGTGTTCAAAAAGAAAAAAAGAAAGGGATATGCGAAAAAGAATGGGCATCGCCAACAATATACGCAAATCCAAATTGATTCTATTGTAGTCTAATTTTATTTTCTAAGAAATTGAGAAACAAGCTGTTAGGCTCATTTTCAGTTTTCAATTATCCATTTTCAATTCAACAATCATGGCTCATAAAAAAGGGGTTGGTAGTTCAAGAAACGGTCGTGAATCGGCAGGTCGTCGTTTAGGCGTAAAATTATATGGAGGACAAATCGCTATCGCTGGCAATATTATCATTCGTCAAAGAGGTACTTTGTTTGGCGTAGGCGAAAATGTAGGACTTGGCAAAGACCATACTATTTTCGCTTTGGCAGAGGGTATTGTTACTTTCTCCAAAAAACGGGTAAATCAAAAGGAAAAAACTTTTGTAAGCGTTTTGCCTGCGTAAGAATTATTTTTTTTTGGACTTTCTAAGCCTATAAACTTGGAAAGTCCAAAAAAAAGTCTTAATTTTGCAGCACAAATATAAGCAGAAGTAGCTCAGTTGGTAGAGCACCACCTTGCCAAGGTGGACGTCGCGAGTTCGAGTCTCGTCTTCTGCTCTTGACATAAATTGTTTGGAGCAGTATTGTAAATTGACATAAGCAGAAGTAGCTCAGTTGGTAGAGCACCACCTTGCCAAGGTGGACGTCGCGAGTTCGAGTCTCGTCTTCTGCTCATCAAAAAAGGTTTTATTCGGGAACGAATAAAACCTTTTTCTTATGAACTCGCCATTTAGAAAATGGCAGGTACGGGACACTACTTTTTCACAATCGTGCCTGTATAAGTAGTATAAACATTTCCTATTCTGTAGAAATAAATGCCTTCAGGAAGAGGGGCAATATTTATCGGAATATCAAGTGTCCCTTTCAAGTAATCGCCCCTTTTGGCAAATACAACCACTCCTTTTGTATCGTATAATTCTATTTTAATGGACTCTGCTACGCCGTTAAATAGCTGAATATGAACCTCATCTGCGGTCGGATTTGGGCTAATGTTTAATAATTGAAGGACATTTATTTCATATACAACCGTAATCGTTTCCAAGATTTGCGTAGTACCATCTATGTCTTTCTGAATAAGACGATAATGGTTATTGCCTTTATAGGGCGCAATGTCATCTATTGTATAATGTTGATTATTGAGATTATTTCCTTTGCCTGCTACTGTGGCTATATCATCAAATAAAAATGCAGTTGTGTTATATTTTTGAATAATAAATTCCTTATTCCCCGTCTCATGCTCTGTTATCCATTCCAATTTTACCTTATTTTGAGGATATTCGGGTTCTCCCAAAAACGATTTTAAGGCTACAGGAAATGTGCCTGCAATAATGGGATAAACCGCTTTTTGTACAACATTATTTAAGCCTTGCTCTATGGCATAAATATTCAGATAATGCTGCCCTGAAACAAGATTTGTATTAGGAAATAACACAGCCGGTTTGAAGGTTTGAATCGTGCCGCCGACAAGCTGACCGACCTGCACATTGTCCATAATTCTCACAATTTCCACTTTAAGCGCATTATCATCGTCTATTTGCGCATAAAAAACGACATCATGCGTGTTGCTGCTAATGCCTACATTTTCGGCGCGCACCTCTATCAAATACGCCCCCCCAAATTGTACCGCACCAGACATGCCCGAAATATAGGAATTGTTTACCCTAAATGCCGCACCTGTCGTATAAAAAATGGCTTTATAGGCAGAATCGGGCGCAGGGTCTAAGGTATTGCCTGAACGCATGACCGTAGGCCACACAATAATGTCATTTGTTGTTCCGCCGCCAAATTTATCTATAGAAAACTGATAGCCCGGAGCCTCCCATACAAGGCTGTCTAACAGCCCCGTACCCGCCGTAACAGGGTATATTTCATCAGTAAGCGTGATTTCGCTGCCTATATTTTCCGCAGGAAAATCTCCAATTTTGATGTGCATCTGTACTTTGTCGCCTACAAAAAACCGTACAGTTCCTGTATTAAACATTTTGATAGATAAGTCGTAGGTGTCTCCCTCTGCTATGGCATCTGGAAAACTTTCCAACGCAGGCATAGACAGTTTATACACAGGTGTTTGCCCCCACATCAGAGAGACAATGAGGGAAAAAACGCAAAATATGGCAAAATTTAGTCGCTTCATAATCAGTTGTACAATAGTGTGCCGAAATATTGCCGAAATGTAGTGGATTTATTTGAGATAACCAAATTTTTCTTGCAAAAAAGGGAAATTAATGAGAATCTGTAGGCGAATGAATGATACGCGGCAGTTCTATAAAGAAAGTTGTGCCTTTTCCCAACTCACTTTCAAAGCGAATATCTCCATGACTGGATTCGATAATTCGCTTCACAATGGCAAGTCCTAAGCCCATGCCAGAGGTTTTTGTCGAAAAATTGGGTTCAAAAGCCCTTGACTCCACCTCTTTGCTCATGCCGATGCCTGTGTCCTTGATTTCTATATATACTTTGGACTTGTCCATCATCATCGTCAGCCACAATTCGCCCTGCTCTTCCTTCGCTTCTATCGCTTGAATCGCATTTTTGACGAGATTGGTCAAAACCCGCGACCATTGGTCTCTATCGGCATACACCCACGCAGAAAGTTCGGGCATATTGACCGATAAGGCGATATTATCTGTATTGTTATATAAGGCTTCTACTTCTTTTACAACTTCATTCAGCGAAAAATACTTCTTTTCGCCTTCAGGCATTTTGGCAAATTGCGAAAAATTGTCGGCAATACGGGTAAGCGAATCTATTTGAGACAAAATCGTGTTCGCAACATCAGGAAACATTTTATGCAAATTCGGCGACTGATTGTCCCATGCCCGCAAAAGCATTTGCAGCTTCAATTTCATCGGGGTAAGAGGATTTTTGATTTCGTGCGCTACCTGCCTAGCCATTTCCTGCCAGGCAAAATCCCGTTGCTGTTTGGCAAGTTGCTTTTTATTTTCTTCCAAAATCTCCAACATCCTATTATAAGCGGTAACAATCGCGCCAATTTCATCTTTTGACTCATAGTCAATCGGCGGATTCTCCTCTCCCAATTTCGTTTTCGCAAGCCTATCTTGAATAAGTTGCAAAGGACGCGTGAAGTTTTTGGAAATAACAACGGTCAGCAAGCCGCAACCAATCAGCAATAATAAATAAATATTGGCAATATACCCCAACAAATCAAACACTCTTTTGTCCACCTCCTCCTGCTTTGTCAAGTACATGATATTCACAAATCCAATCGGTTTATTCACAAAAATAGGCTTATAACAGGCAGAATAACGCACTTCTCCCAAGTTTTCGTCTTGCACATTTTGCGCCGCTTTGTGAAGTGTCAGTTTTTGAAAAGCGATAGGATTCATCATATTCGAAGTCGTACCCGATTCTGCAATAATGGGCTGCGTAGTCGTAAACAACTTCCCTTTTTCGTCATAAATATTGATGTCTGTATTGAGCAACACCCCTAAGCTCTGTATTCTTTTCTGAAAAATCAATAATTTTCGTGGAAAAGAATTGTCAAGTAAGTGAGTATGAAGGAATTGATATTCTTGTATTATCGCATCTGCGACATGCTGCGTCTCTTTTTTGAGGGCTGTGATAGTCTGTTGTTTGAATCTTTCTTGAATAAAAGAGACCAAAATCAGCGTAATGATAGCAAGCGGAATGATACTTGTCGCCAATAATATCCATTGCAACCGCACTTGCAACGAAGAAGTACGAAAAGGGTACATTTCATTTACCCAAATATAATACAAAATATGCCCCAGCAATGCTAACAAGGTGGCGAGTGCCAAAAAGATAAAAATAAAGGAAAAAGTATTTACGTGGTCATATATAGAAGGGCGAGTATAACGCACCATAACAATGCGCTGCTTATCTTCTAAAGGAAAAATCTTGTCAATATATTGTTCTTTGTACAAGGTATGGGGTTTGTCATATAAGTTAGGAATTTGAGGAATATAGAGCGGAAAAGTGCTTTTTCCTACATTATTATGGAGTTTTTGCGAGCGATAATAGCCAATTTCGTAGTCTTGCAACTGCTTGCTACTCCGAAAACTTTGTTCTTCTAACAACAAAGCAGGGTACAACATTTCCAAGTCTAAGCGAGAAGGCAAAATTTCGATATTGCAGGTAACGCTGTCAAAGCCAAAATTTCGAAAGGAAAACTGCCCTACAAAAATGTCATCATATCTATCTTCGTAGTTTGGAATTTGGTACAAGCCTTTTTCAATTTCTTTTCCAATTTCTGTTAATTTTATTTTTTCATAATTTATAACAGGGTCTCCGCTTGAGGTGGTAGCGACCAAATCTTTGTCATAATAAAGGTATATTTCCATGCTATTGACGCGAATATTAGGGTAAAAATAGCGTTCTTTGAGCATAGCCAAAAATACATCAGGCGTTTTTTTCAAAGTATCTAAGGCTTGTTTGAGTCCCAGTGAATCGCCCTGCATGTCCCGAAAAGCATGGTTATATTCATACGCAATATTAGAAGCTCGTTTTTTAATGCTGTTTTCTACCACATCTTCCGCACCTTTTTCTAAACGTAACATATTGTTTTCCATTACATTATGCGTAATAATAAGAGAAAGACTCGCCAAAAAAGGGATAAAATTCAGCAAATCATAGTGAATGATACGGCTATCTTCCCGCCGTCCAATCGCTACTCCTAACAAAATAATCGCCCCTACAGTTGTCAGAATAGATAAGTAATGTTGAGCATAGATAAGGACAGACATGCCTATCAACATCAATATATAAATGACTAATGTTTGCTTTTTATTTCCCTTACTTTTCCATTCTAATATATTCCATTTGAGCAAACACATAATAAGATAAACGAATCCTAACAATAAGTAAGCAACCACTCCTAACAATATGTATGCAAAGAAATCATTGCGAAAGATATTGGAAAACTCCATCAAAATTTGGGAGTTTTGCGAGAGTTCTCGAAAAATATAGCCAAAAGCATCAATTATTTTGATGCTCAAAAACAGAGCTAAAGCTGCAGCTATCCAATGTAATACAGGATTTTTAGGCATTTTTTTGAGCCATAATTCTATTCTCAAAAAATAAGTATGCCGAAATAACACCCATAAAGCAGAGGTTATCAGCAGCACATTTAGCATAAAATCGCCCAAAGAAGGCACAAGAAGATGAAAAGCAATTGTATTTGCCGAAAATAAATAAAAAGGAATATAAATATAGGGAAAATTTAGATAGCCTATAACCATGCGAATAGCCACTATAATTCCTAACAGAATCAGATGTGCTTTCCATTTTTGGCTGGCAAAATGCCTTGTTAGGTACTGATTTATGCTAAATAATAAGCCTAATACCCCCAAAAGTCCCAGAACAAAGATATAAATACGGGCAGGTTGTCGAAAGAAAATAGCATCAAGTCCTGCGATATAGAACACAGGTTTGCCGTCTTTTCCCCGAATAGTTAGATAAGATTCGCCTGCCTCCTCCTTTGTTTGATAGAGTTGCGTATGCACAAAATCCGCATCTGTTCCTGTATATTCGCCCAAAAAAAGGTAGGGTTTTAGCACAGAATTTTCGTTTTCGTAGCGAATAGACAGGGGAATTAAATAGACAATCAAGCCATTTGTGGTGTCTTTTTTGAGGTAATAAAAGATTTTATTTTTGTAGGTAAAAATATCGGCTTGTACAGGAAAGGAAACTGTAGGATTTTTTAATAGCTCATAATCAGGCAAATTGACCGTTTTTTCCCAATCTTTGAGCCGAAAAAGCGAGTCATATCTTATACGATACCGCTCATATTTGGGAGAAGCTGTAGAGCTTATCATCTCTTGAAAAGCGGCAGAAATATTCGCTTCTCCTTCCTGAAACATTTGCGCATCATTTCTGCTACGTTCCCACAAAGCCGCCGCAAGCGCACTCGAAATACAAAAAATGCTCAATATCAAGGCGATTTTATTGCGATGATGAATGAGAGAATGTTGAAATGTGTGCCAACGTTGAGCTATGTTCATGAATGTTTTTTTCTATAAATATCTCGTCCCTTGTTATTGAGCGAAGTCGAAATACGGGACTATAAAACTATCAAGTTATTGTAGCTATTTAGGGTGGCGCACCTTTCAAAAGTGCGCCACCCTAAATAGCACCCTAAATGCTACGTTTCAAAATTTTTTTCCTGCATAATTTTCTCTTGTAACATAATAATTCCCCCTATCAATGCCTCTGGGCGGGGCGGACAACCGGGTATGTACACATCTACAGGAATAATCCTGTCCACGCCTTTGACTACATGATAGCCATGCTCCCAATAGGGTCCCCCACAATTGGCGCAAGACCCCATCGAAATCACATAGCGCGGCTCAGGCATTTGCTCATACAAACGCTTTATTCGTTCTGCCATTTTGAAAGTTACCGTTCCCGAAATAATGATAACATCAGACTGACGGGGCGAAGGACGGGGAAAAACCCCCATTCTATCCAAATCATAATTGCTGGCACTTGTAGCCATCATTTCTATCGCACAGCAAGCAAGCCCAAAACCCATAGGCCACAAAGATTGGGATTTTGCCCAATTCATAAGGTCATCTACAGTCGTAAGGACAATGCTACTTTCGCCTGTTTTTAGATTGAATAGACTCATTTTTTCGGAAATAAAGACAAAGATACGGAGTTTATTGCAAATTTCGGAAGATAAAAAATGCCAAAATTTTTGCCCTTGTGAAAAAGCTTGTTTTATGGACTTAGGTAAACAGGGTGGCACGCTGGCAGCGTTGTATAAGCGCATTTTTCCCATTTTTGCACATAAAATCGTAATTTTGGGAAAAAGGGAAAGTTTTTGGCATCACAAAAAGCCTTATTATGAGCAAAATAGCGGTTTTTTAAGGCAAAAAAATATTTTTTTCGGATAATCGCTGTTTTGGTATGCAAATTGAAATATACTCTACAGCAAGAGGATGGAATTTTCGTTTTATCGTATGCGGTATGAAGATGTTGATATTTTCATACCGCAATTTTTTTGCCCTTTTTTGAGAACTCATTTGCCTGTTTTTGCGTTTAATGGGTAATGTCGTTTATTTCTCGCAGATTTTCGCAGATAATAGACGCAGATTTTCGCAGATTTCGCAGATAATAACCCTGCTAACTGCTCACTGATGACTGCTAACTGCTCACTGACATGACTGAATTAACGGTTTCTATTACCAACAATGCGGCTACTGAATTGCAAAATATTCGGGTCGAAGAAAATATTGCTGCGGACAAAATCTTGCGCCTTGGCGTAAAAGGCGGCGGCTGCTCTGGCTTGAGCTACATTTTGGAGTTTGAAGAAAAAACCGCCTTTGATGAGGAACTTACCCTCAATGGCGTGCCTGTCATTATCGACAAACGGCAACAAATGTACCTACTCGGAATGGAACTTGATTATCAATATGGATTGAATAATCGGGGCTTTATTTTTAACAATCCGAATGCAAAAACGACTTGTGGCTGCGGGACTTCGTTTTCTGCATAAAGTTCACGCAGATAAACGCGGATTTTAGCAGATAACGCAGATGTTTTCTGTATCTGCGAAATCCGCTTTCATCTGCGGAAATCTGCGTGAAAGTGAAACTAAACACTTACCCTCATGCGCCAAAAATACTTTTTTCTGCTGTGTTGTTGCAGCCTACAATTTCTTCTTGCTCAATCCAAAATGCCTATCATTCAGGCTACTTCTCCGAAAGTCTCTATAAGAGACGGCAAGATTTTTATGCCTAATTATTGGAGTTTAGCTCCCGAAGCCAAGCCCGATATATATGAAGTGAATAGAAGTAAAAAAAATAAATGGGTAACCTTTTATACAGATATTGATTCTTTTCGGGTAAAAGTAAAGCCTCATAAAAAGTATGATTTCGTGATTGTGTGGAATGGCAAAGATTCCTGTTTTACCCAAATTCAAGGTACGCAAAAAGTTGAAAATAAAGGAGTTACTACGTCAGACACTTTGCCTTTTATGCTCACAGCTAACAATAATATGTACTTCAAGGCACTCATAAATGGCAAAGATTCTTTGAATATAATGTTTGATACGGGGGCGACAGGTATGCCGATAACAATGGACGCAGTTTTGCATAAAACAACCACTTTGGTAAGAGATTCAACTGTAAAACAATATCAAAGGCTGCCTGTTAATACCTTGCACATCGGGAAAATGACGTGGAATAATCTGAACGCTTTTGTGAACATTCTTTCGGGGCGTGGTACAGACGGGCATATAGGCTGGGATTTGTTTGATGGCAAAGTGGTAGAAATTGATTATGACAAAAAAATAATGATTGTGCGGAGTTCTTTGCCCAAAATCCCCAAATCCTACGCCAAATATGAAATGACTTTTATCAATGGTTTGTTTTATATTGAAGGTTTTTTGGCGAAAAAGGACGCAAAAAAGAAGCAGTATTTTCTCTTTGATTCAGGTTTTGATAGGGCTATGATGTTAGATAGCAGCTGGCAAAATGTTTCAACAGACTGGCATTTTCTGTCAAAAACGGCTTATAGAGATGCTGCGGGCAATGCTTTTGAAAGCAAAACCTATCGTTGTCCAAAGCTCGAATTAGGAAAAATAAGTCTTTCGGATATTCCTGCCAAACAAATGACGGGCGAAAATCACGCTTTTCCAAATGTCCATATTTTGGGAAATGAGTTGCTGAAACGCTTCAATACTATCTTGGATTTTCAGCACGATTGCCTGTATTTAAGTCCCAATTCTTTGATGAATCTGCCCTATAATGAGGCTTCATAACCATTCTTTATGGAACACATATTACTTTATTTCTGCCTTTACACGTTGTTGTTAGGGTTATTTTCGCATCTTAGCTTTTTTTTGTCAAAACAAAAACTGACAAGGGCAGAAAGCCTACAATTATTGTTTGTGCCTCAATTAATATGGGCAGAAAAAAGCAAAGGAAAACATGCGATTCAATCCCAAACCTACGGGCATGAGATATTGTATAAATTCCGTTTCTTTGAATTTTGAGAAAAAGTAACTTCATTTCGCGCAGATAAACGCAGATGCAGGCAGATGTCGCAGATAAAAAATACATCTGCGTTATCCGCTATTATCTGCGAAAATCCGCGTGCCATCAAAAAACATAATGAACATTCTCCTCACAGGCGGCACAGGTTTTTTGGGCAATGCCCTCACAAAATCCCTCACAAAAGACGGGCATACAGTTACCATTTTGTCGCGCAAAGCCAAAACTGCGGAAAACCGCTATGTTACCTACGCAAAATGGAATGGCAAAGAAATGCCCCTTGAAGTGCGGGTCGCACGATTTGAGGTAGTCATCAATTTGGTAGGGGCAAGCATTGCCGACAAAAAGTGGACAGATGCCTATAAAAAGGAATTATTGGATAGCAGAATCGAAGCAACACAGGCTTGTGTGGCGTATATAAATGCCTGCACAATCAAGCCCAAAGTATTTCTATCTTCTTCTGCAATAGGCTATTATGGCGGAGATAGCCCGCAAGAATCGGACGAAAATGCACCTAATCAAGACGACTTCATGGGGAACTTGTGCCGACAATGGGAAGAGGCTTCAAAAGAGGCAACTTGCCGAACGGTGCAGTTGAGGACAGGCGTTATTTTGGGCAAAAATGGCGGAGCTATGGCACAAATGCTGCCCATTTACAAGATGTGTTTGGGGGGCAGATTTGCTTCGGGCAAACAAGGTTTTTCGTGGATGCACCTCACAGATTGGGTGGCAGCCATTCATTTTTTGATAGAAAAAGAAAGCCTTTCAGGGGCTGTAAACCTTGTTTCTCCCCAATATCCTACCCAAAATGCGTTTTCAAACGCCCTTGACAAAGCCCTTGGTAGAAAAAACCTGTTCGTTCTCCCCAAATTTGCGCTGGATATTATATTTGGAGAAAGGAGTATTTTGTTTTGGGGCGGACAAAAAGTAGTCCCAAAAAAGCTGTTAGATGCGGGATTTGTGTTTCAGTTTGCAGCGTTAGATAAGGCACTTATTTCACTTGTGTAAACGCCGAGAAGTGCGCTTTTCTGTGGGGATTATTTTTCATAATTTATCAGGATTTACAGATTCGCCACATATTTTCCCAAATTAGGGCTGTTAATTCGTGCAATTCGTGGCTATAAAAACAACTTTTGCGTAAGACCTATTTATTAATTTGGGGGGCGGCGCAAAAAAATAGGAGAATATTGGAAAAACCCCTATTTAATATCAAGCCATTTCTCATGATTATTTGTGAAAATCTGCGTCTTTCATCTGCGTTCATCTGCGAGAAATATAACACTATGCTCAAACTCATCGAATGTCCGCGCGATGCCATACAAGGCTTTCACAAGCCTATCAGCACCGCCGAAAAAATAGCCTACCTGAACCTCCTGCTCAAAGTCGGGTTTGATACCCTTGATTTTGGGAGTTTTGTGTCGCCAAAAGCCATTCCACAAATGGCAGATACAAAGGAAGTATTAGCGGCTTTGGATTGGAAAAACAGCCAAACCAAACTCTTAGCCATTGTTGCCAATCAAAGAGGGGCAGAGGAGGCTTGTACGCACGAAGGCGTTAAATATTTGGGCTATCCTTTTTCCATTTCGGAGACATTTCAACTCCGAAATACGCATAAAACGATTATGGAATCGCTGATTTTGGTCAGAGAAATGCAGACTTTGTGCGAAAAGGCAGGCAAGGAATTGGTCGTTTACCTTTCTATGGGCTTTGGCAATCCTTACGGAGATGCGTGGAGCGCGGAAATTGCGGCAAATCGCGTGCAGGAAATCGCAGATTTAGGCGTAAAAATAATTTCGCTTGCCGATACAGTCGGCTCTGCGGAGGCGCAAGACATTTCTTTTTTATTTGAAAAACTCATTCCACAATTTCCAGAAATCGAATTTGGGGCGCATTTTCATGCCCTTCCCGAAGCCCGAAAAACCAAGCTAACAGCTGCTTTTGACGCAGGTTGCCGCCGTTTTGACGCAGCTATGCAAGGAATAGGCGGCTGTCCTTTTGCCAAAGAGGAACTTGTCGGCAATATCGCAACGGAAACTTTGTGGGAATTTGCGATAGAAAATGGGGAAGACTTAGCATTAGACGGAGCTTTGTTTGGCGAAAGTTCGAGGTTTGCAGCAAAGCTGTTTTTGTGATTTCAGGAGTTGCTAATTTTCATTTCGACAAACTCAATGTATCATAATTCTCATTTTCCCATGCAAAAAATATTCTTTCTTTCTCTTGCCTTGCTCGCTGTTTTTGCTGCTTTTTCGCAAGAAAAGAGGGCAGATGAACCCCTAAAAATCGGCTATATCTACGGGGCTTCTGTGCATAACAGGGGACTAAGTGGCAATTTTGGGGTTTATTTTGGTAAAAATCCCTTGAAATGGGTCATTCGCCTTGATGCAAGCACCCTCAAAAACACCAAAGAAACGCGTATTCGTTCCATTTATATGGATTTGAAGGAAGGAAGCCGCTTTGTCTATGATAAAATGAATCGTTTTGCGGTCATCTGCCCAACTTTTGGCGTAAGAAAAGCCATAATCCCTTTTTCTGCCTATAACAAAGTAGCAGTTATTGGAGAAATTACCTCAGGACTTGTCATAGGCTTGATGCGCCCTTATTATTTGAATGTTTCGGTTCCAGACAGTATGAGTCCCGGACTTTATAATATAGAAGCAACGCAATGGAATCCTGTGACTTATACGTATTTAGATGTTTTGGGAGAAAGCAATGTATTCCGAAAACTTAGCCCCAGCAAAGTGTATGCAGGGTGGTGCGTTCATGCTACGGCTTATATAGACATGAGCCGCAAGGCGGGCTTAATCAGGGGCATACAACTGAATATAGATGCCAATCTTTTTGCCAAAAAAATCCCGATAATGAATGTTTCCCCGAATACGGCAAGTTTTTTGACGGCAGGGATAGGAATGTGTTTTGGGGTAAAATAGGGGCATGAAACACAATTTCCTTTAACCATGTCATTTCTGTAAGAAATGACATCTTTAAAGGAAAATTTATCTCGTTCAAAGTATAATAAAAATAGTTCAGCAGACTTGCGCACTTCCTCTGTGAAAATCTGTGTTAAGCTGGGGCGATTTCATCTACATTTTTACCTCAAAGCTAAACAAAACCGCCCTTTTATCGTTTTATTTTACAATGAAAGCAGCCGTATATAGAAAAGCACATTTTAATGCCGCACATCGCCTGCACAGTCCTATCTTGTCAGATGAGGAAAATCTACTCGTGTTTGGCAAATGCAACAATCCCCATTTTCATGGGCATAATTATGAACTGATTGTGAAAATTGTGGGAGAAATAAACCCCATAACAGGCTATGTTATGGACATGAAAATCCTGAAATATATTATCAAAACCTATATTGAAGATAGATTTGACCACAAAAACCTGAACCTTGAAGTGCCAGAATTTGCCACGCTCAACCCTACTGCCGAAAATATCGCAGTAGTAATGTGGAACATCTTGCGGAGTCATATAGAGGCGGAGTTAGATATTTATGTTATTTTATACGAAACAGAAAGAAACTATGTCGAATATCCTATACACTAATCACTTGGAAGCGGAGCAACTTGGGGCGGAGCATGTCGGCACTTCCTACGAAACGCCTTTGCGGGCAGATGCTTTTGAGAAAAGTGATGCCGAAAAAATCGTCCTAATTGAAACCCATTTTCGGGAAATTATGGATATTTTGGGCTTAGATTTAACTGATGATAGTCTCAAAGGTACGCCGTATCGGGTAGCAAAAATGTATGTTACAGAGATTTTTAGGGGACTCAATCCTGCAAATAAGCCTGTTGCAAAGTTATTTGAGAATAAATATGGCTACAATCAAATGTTGGTCGAAAAAGATATTACGTTTTATTCCAATTGTGAGCATCATTTTGTACCCATCATTGGCAAAGCGCATGTAGCTTATATTTCTCATGGCAAGGTCATCGGATTGTCAAAACTGAATCGGATTGTACAGCATTTTGCCAAACGTCCGCAGGTTCAAGAGCGGCTGACGATACAAATTGCGCAGGAATTGAAGACGGTTTTAGGCACAGAAGATGTAGCAGTTTTGTTAGATGCAGCGCATTTGTGTGTGTCTTCGCGCGGGATAGAAGATATTAATTCGGCGACTGTTACGGCAGAATATGGGGGAAAATTTAAGGAGGAAGCTACGAGAAATGAGTTTTTGGGGTATTTGAAGTTGTAGTTAGTAGCTGCTGTTTTTCAAATAGCAGCGTTGATACATAAAAAGAGGCTGCTCCCAAAAGGACAGCCTCTTTTGTAAGATTCCCCTGCTCACACCACCACATTTACAATTCGTTTTGGCACATACACCACTTTTTTGAAAGGTTTTCCTTCTGTCCATTTCAAAATATCGTTATTTTCTTGCAAAAGGGCTTCTACTTCCGTTTGTGTGGCAGTTACAGATAATACCATTTCTGCGCGCACTTTTCCATTGATTTGAATTGCCATTTTTACTGAATCTTCTTGCAAAAAAGTTTCATTTAATATCGGAAAAGGAATGTCAAGAATCGTACTTGTGCCGCCCATTTTCTCATGCAATTCCTCACAAACATGTGGCGCGAAAGGCGCGAATAGACTCAAAAAAGGCTGCATAATGCTTCTTTTTTGACATTTGAGGTCGATTATTTCTGCCAAAAACATCATAAAAGCAGGCACAGAAGTGTTGAAAGATAGGTTTTCTATGTCTTCGCCTACTTTTTTGATGAGCTTGTGAAGGGCTTTATTTTCTGCCAAAGTTGCTGCTTCTTCGCTCACTTTTAAGGCTTCATTTTCGTCCAAAAACCAATTATAAACCCGTTTCAAAAACTTGACAACGCCACTTATCCCGTCAGTGTTCCAGGGTTTTGAGGCTTCGATAGGCCCCAAAAACATCTCATACAAACGCAAAGTATCCGCGCCATATTCCTCACTTATGGCATCAGGGCTGACGGTATTGTAACGGGATTTTGACATTTTTTCTACCAAAGAAAGGGTCAAAAATTCGCCTTGTGTGTTTTTGTGAAAAATACTGCCTGTTTCATTATACAATTTCTCAAAAGAAGAAATATCTAAACGACTGTTTTTAACATAATTAACATCTGCATACAAGGTAGAAAAATCTCCTTCATTTTTTACCAAATCCGCAGACCAATATTCATTCGTTTCTTTGTGGCGATAGACAAGGGCAGAAGTGCCTTGTATCATGCCTTGATTGACCAATTTTTTGTACGGTTCTTCGCAGCTTATTTCCCCCAAATCTTTGAGGAATTTTGTCCAAAAACGAGAATATAACAAATGCCCTACAGCATGTTCTGCCCCGCCTACATACAAATCCACAGGCATCCAATAATCCGCTTTTTTTCTTTCCGAAAAATGAGCTGTGTTATCTCTGTCAAAATATCGGAGAAAATACCAGCTTGAACCTGCTGCGCCCGGCATTGTGTTTGTTTCTCGTACAAAGCCATCTGATAAGGTAAGCCAATCCTTAGCCTTTGCCAAAGGCGATTCGGGCTGACCTGTAGGCTTAAAATCCTCCATTTCGGGGAGGATAATGGGCAACTCTTCTTCTGAAACAGGGTAGTACATGTCATTTTTCACCTTAATCGGCGTAGGTTCTCCCCAATATCGCTGCCTTGACCAGATAACATCACGCATTTTATAGGTAATTTGGCGTTTTCCTATGCCTTTCTCTTCTATTTTGACTAATATGGTGGCAATAGCAGCCTTTACCGACATTCCTGTGATGAAATCGGAGTTAATAATCGTTCCT
>JAYUZN010000019.1:0-2496 GCA_043751755.1 Bacteroidota bacterium
AAACGCTAAAAAAAAGAGGGAGGGGTTGGCATGTTTTTTCTATAAATATCGCCGTCCCTACGGGACTATAAAATTGTTACTTTATTCAATTTTCATTCCTTAAAGGTGCGCCACACTACAATCCTCCCCATACAATATGTCGTTATCAAAATATTAGCCCATTTTTGGGGTAAAAGTAGCCGCTAAACTGTGTAACCCAATCCATTTTTTTTATTTTTTTGCTACAGCTTTTGCTGCATCTTTGTATCATAAAGCGTATAGGAAAGTAACGGTTTTTTATTTGAAGCTTCTCAAAGGTAGGGTTATATCTTTGAGAAGCATTTTTTTCTTTACCTTATAAAAACATAAAACACCTAGAAAATAGGGCAAAGCATGTTTATTGCTACAAAAATGTCGCAGAACTTTTGTAGTCCGCAATATTTTTCATTTCTTTGCAAGGCAATCTTTTTTGCAGTCAAAAAAAACGATAATTCTTTCTTTTTATGAAAAAAATTTGCTTTATATGGATAGTCATTTTGTCTTATTGTGCGCAACTGTCGGCACAAACTGTTACAGACAATCCTTTGCAAAAGGTGTTTACGCCGCAGATGTTTGCGCTGTCTAATTTTAGCCTACAAGCTGGGCTGAATAACACTGTATATACGGAATTTTATAAAAAACCTACCACAGCAATAGACCTGCGTTTTGCGTATGATATGAGTGCAAGATGCGTTTTTGGCTTGCAAGCCAACTTGTTAGGGGCGATGAATTACAACTATACAGATGGAATGAAGGCGAAATCGGATACACTTAACGACTATTTGTTGAATTATGAGCTTACGTTTAGCACGATGAATATTTATTTATTCAATCGAATTTATTTGGCTAACAACACGCATAAGCGTTGGGGCTTGTATATGGCAACGAATGTGGGGGCGGCACTTGTGAAAGTCAAGGCTGAACCTACTCAATCTTATGATGCCAATAAATATGAGCCTCGTCCGCAAGGGATTCAGGCGGGGGCGCACACGATACCTACTGCGGGCTTAGGACTTGGGGCGCATTGGAAAGTTGGGGCATTTTTGCTGCTGCCCGAGGTGATGATGTGTATGCCGCTCAATAGCGTAAAATCGCCGTATTCCTACAATCCGCTTCCTTTTCATTTTCAGTTCAATGCGGGGGTAGCTGTGCCTTTTGGGAAACGGGAATGATGCCAAAATTACCCATAGTCTTTCGCAGGGGGTAAATTTTTCTGCTCAGGCTTACTAAACCTCGAAAGTTTAGTAAGCCTGTTGTGGTTATTTGGGGAAATTTATCCTGTTCAAAGTATAAAATGAATAAACACACCTGTTCCCTGCTAACCGATGACTGCTCACTGCAAAACTACCTTCCATACTCATCATAATACTCCTGTGCATACTTTTCGTAGCGTTTTATCAGCTCCTCATTTTTCTTTTCTACGGGTGTTAGCATGTTCCGAACATCAGTATTCATGGGCATATACCAATCTTGACTTTCAAAATAAGTGCGCATATCCTTCATTTTGAAGGAATACCCATGTCGCGCATACATTTCATTGCGCATCATCCGCAAATCCGTTTTGGTCATATTTTCAATGTCTGGAATATTCAAAACGCTTTCAGAAGCAAAAGCATATTGCCCTTCTTTTGTCTCATATTTGAACGCCCTTTTCGCCAAATTGTAGGTTTTTTCTGGCACAACTCCTTTGTGAAAAGGATTCCATTTTCCCACCAAATTTTGATGCCCTTCAGGAATACTAAACTCAAATTCGCCATCATATTTGTCATTTCCGGGTTCTTTTACAGAAAAAGCGTAAGCTTCCCCTTTTTTTTCATATTTCCCCGCAAAAGGGCGATTATTGCCCGCAACCACACTAAACCCTTTTACCTCGCCATTTGCTTCAAGCCCTTGAATCCCAATGGTTATCTTGTTCTTGCCAAACATGCCTGTATAAGTGCCAAGCACGTCCATAATGGCGCTTGTAGCATCAATGCTTCGGTCAGAAGAAGCTTTTTCGTCGGTTGCAGCATTGCCATTTTCATTGGCAGCATCATGGTTTTTGTCCTCTTTTTGGCAAGAAAAAAGTGCCAAACTTATCGCAAAAATAAATAATAATTGTTTTTTCATTGTTGAAAGAGATGTTGGTTGATTCGCGCAGATTTGCGCAGATTTAACCGCAGATTTTCGCAGATGAGCGGAATAATAGGTAGAGCGAACAAATGTAGTGAAAATTGGGGAGATGCGCAAAAAAATTTAGGGGTGAGAAGGGACAAACTCCCCTATCTCCTTGTTATTTTTCAATCTGCCATTTTTATTAACGCAAAAGGATATGGTACGACCGTATAACCGCCATATCTGATAAACTCCACATCAAGTAGTGCGAAATAATCATTCGGAATAAATTTCCCTTCTAAAACCGCTATTCGCCTCATTTGATTGCCCTTTTCTTGATTATGCTCATACGAATTGCCTTTTTTTGCCCCTACAAAATATTGA
>JAYUZN010000020.1:0-4269 GCA_043751755.1 Bacteroidota bacterium
TGGCTGAATTGTTCCTACAAAGTAAAAATACGGGCAGGAATCCGCATATTTTTGGCGAGTTTGGGCTTTTATTTCTTCAGAAATAGGGGCAAAATGATGTGTACAGCCATTGTAAGCAACCCTTATTTTTTCTTGCTCTATATTATAACGTTGCATCAATTCATTTTTTGTATATTCTGAAACAGCAATGATTTTATCCGCAGCTCGTGCATATTTTGGGAAAAAATGTTGTAAATACCATAAATCTCTTTTTTTACCTATATCTTGTGGGCGAATTTCGTAGTCAATGTCGTGAAAAACAGCGACTTGTGGGCAGGTTTTATGAATCGGAATATAACTTTCGGGCGAAAAAAAGACCTCAGGCTTGAGTTTTTTCAGCAAAAAAGGAATGGCATATTCAAAGCCCGCATACCACAAAATGGGGTGGCGTAGGGGAAATGGCAATTGGTAAGGGCTTACATTTTCGCCAAAAACATAAGATTCGTCCCATTTTCTATCAAAAATGAAGGAAAAATGCACGTCTTCATGCGCTTTGACCATACGACTCAAGATTTCGTAGGCAAAACGACTAATCCCTTCGATTTTGTTGGGCAAAAGTAAGCGAGTATTGACAGCAATATGGCGCAAAAGTTGTGTTTGTTGGCAAAGATAAACGGCAAATATACGGATTTTGTTGGAATGAGGGTGGCGCACTTTTAAAAAATGAGCCACCCTTCATAAAACTAAGGAACACGAAAAGAATAAAATCATCATTTACCACTAAGGCACGAAGGAAACTAAGAAAGAAAAAGTGTGGCTTAGTTGTCTTCTTTTACCAGATTTCTTCGTGCCTTAGGGGTGAGAAAAATAGCAAGTTATTTAATTTTTGTTCCTAAGGCTTCTGAACCGCAATTTGTTGGCTTATCAGCCCTTCTTCTCCCCAAATCTCTAGGTTATATATGCCTTCTGCAAAGCCCGATAAATCTATAGAATGAATCGCTTTTCCCATTTCTGAAACCTGATGTTGATACAAAACCTGCCCCAGCGCATTGTGAAGGCTGATTTGCGTGGGTGCATCGCTTGTTTTTTCAAAAGAAATAAATACCTGTGCGGAAGTGGGATTCGGATAAATGGAGACACTTTGGGCAAAATCAGTATTGTCGCCTATCAAAACAAAAGGGTAAGGCACAGAGCTACTTGAACAGCCATTTGAGTCCGTTACAGTTACACTATAATTTCCGTTTTGAGTAGCTACATATTCAAAACCTGTCCCGCCACTTATCGCAATGCCGTTGAAATACCATTGATTGCCTGTACTTGCACTTGAAGTAAGCACATTGACGTTTTGGAAAATAGTCGGAATGGCGGGAAGCGGGTTTGCTACCACATTTGTTGCCGTAGAAGTTTTGGAACAATTATATTGATTGGTAACTGTAACACTGTATATTCCCGATTGAGTAACCGTATCTTTCCTTGTGCTTGTGCCGTCCGACCAACTATAGGTATAATTGAGATTGTAAGGTGCGGTCAAAATGACATGATTTCCTTGACAAAAGGTGTCATTGCCTGTGATAGTGATAATAGGCAGGCCAGGAGATGGTATAATGATAACGGGCAAAGCAGCAGAGGTGGCTGAACAGCCTGATTCTTTTTGTATGGTAAGATATTGATTATGTGTGCCTGCATAACCATTTATCAAAACCGTTTGGGCATGAGAACCATTTGATGACCAAGTATAAGATGACATTCCGTTAGGACCAGAAAGAGTTACACTTCCGCCATGACAAAAAGTAGTCGGTCCGAGAGGCGTGATGACAGGCGGCGTGAGTTTCACTTTGGTAGTCGTTGTTCCTGTGAGGATAGGCGGATTAAAGTCAAAGTAAATCCCTGCTCTATTTTCAATTTTCTTGCAATCGGGAACTGTTGCCAAAGGTTTTACCCTAAACTTCACAAAACCATGACTTTGCGGCGCATTCGCATGGCTATCTGGCAGCATTATATTGTCGAAATGGAAGGCAAAAGATTGGCTTATGAAGTCATAACTTGGGCTGCAAGCATGAGAAGTTGCCAAAATTTCAAAGGTCGTAATATCCAAATAATGGCTAAAAGTGTCTCTAACGACTACATTTGTTGCCGCCGCATTGCCTGTATTTTGGAACAAAACAGTGTAAGTCAGATATTCCTGATTTTGAATAAAAGCATGTGTTACCTCGCCTGCAGGTGCTACGATTTTGTCATTCGGGTCATAAGCCCCCACAATAGTAACATGCAAAGTGTCCAAATTATCGTTTGCGGCTTGGTCGCCTACAATGGGCGAAACCCAGACATTGGGCGTTGCAAGCGTTCCCAATACGCTATTCAAGTTGGTATTCATCATAACCGAAATGCTGCCATTTGCCAAAGATGCCAAATTGCTGAAATTCCACGCAGCATAAGTAGCCGTAAGCGTATCTGGGGCTGGAGAAGCACTTAGATAAGTTTGGTTTATATCAAAATTGTAGCGCACACTGCCATTCATGCTCATTGTCCCCACATTTTTGTAGCTTATATCATATTCATTGTCAAAACCTGGCATCGGCGGCGTATAAGTGGTAAGGATTGCCCGCAAATCTGCTATGTTAGGCGTGGGGGTTATCGCAAAATCATTCAGGTTATCTACCAAAAAATTGTTTGTAGGAAAAGAAAGATAATAAGTTGCTGGAGTCGCAGTATGATACAAAGGCACATTTTGAGGCGTAAGGGTGTCATTTCCCACCGAAGAACGCAGATTGTAGTAGCCGTTTGAATCTGTCATAGCATACATGGTAGCCGCACCATTTTGGGCTTTGAGAAAAAGATTGGCATAGCCCAGCTCATTTGCATCGGGCAGCATATTTCCATTGCTATCCCATTTGGCAGTGCCTGTAACATAGTTGGTAAAGTCTTTCATTTTCACCACTAACATATCTCGCCCGCCATTTGCGCCAGTGGCGTATGTGCCTACTATCCAAAAAGCACTATCTGCATCTTGGGTAAATTGCACCCCATTTCCCACATTTACTCGCCAAATTTCTGTCCCTGACAAACCGTATTTTCCAAATATAATGGTATGGGTGTTATCATAAAAAAGGCGCATCTTTGCTCCGCCCAAGCTGGTTTTTTGCACAATATAAGGATAAAAAAGACTAGCGGTGCCATTTCCAGCCGAAGTAGTGATATAAGTAAAGCTACCTGTATTGGCATCATATACATAATCATTTACCCCAGATTTAGTACCACCCAAGCCACAATTGTCATCTTGCCAATTTGTATGAGAAGCAATATCTCCATTGGGCAACAAGGTCAAAGCTGCTGAATACTCATATTCCCAGATATAGGTTGACTGATCATTAGGGCTTGCACAAGTATCCCACATCACAAGCCCCATATTACTAATACGTGTTACATTCACCCCTGTCATATTAGTGCCAGATCCTCCACAAGATACGCCTGCATAACAGGCATTGAACAGCGTTGGATAGGCGATTACAACGCTTTCATCGCTCAACAATACCATATCGCTGTAATTCGAGCCATCTGCATCAATATCGCCTAAGCAAGACTGCCATAATACATTCCCTGTCGCATCTGTTTTCGCAAGCCATATATCGCTCATTCCATGATTTCCAGACACATCGCCATCATTAGAGGTCGTAATTCCTGCCAAAATGTAGCCGCCATCAGCTTGCTGAAATACCCGAAATCCCACATCATCTCCTGTGCCGCCCAAGCATTTCTGCCATTGCAGGGTGCCTGCTGCGTCCAATTTTACCAACCAGATGTCATTTCCGCCATGATTGCCCGTTACATTTCCAGCAGTGGAATTGGTCGTTCCGATGACAATCGCCCCTCCGTCTGCGGTGTTGTCTATGCCTGCGCCATACTCGTCGCCTGTGCTGCCGAGCGACACCGACCAGTCTATTGTCTGACTCCAAGCGAGGGAAATCGAGATTCCCAAGTAAAACAAGAAAATGCTTAGGTTTTTCATAAATATTAGCGTGTTAAGAATGGACAAATTGAGGGATGAGGGAGCTTTTTTTTCAAAGTAAATGAAAGGTTTTCATATATCCAAATAAATCTCTCGCTATTTAGAGAATGAAAAATAGGGTGGCACACCTTTGAAAGGTGCGCCACCCTATTACAGGATTTACGCATTTCCCACGAATTTTCACGAATTAGGGCTGTTAATTCGTGAAAATTCGTGTAATTCGTGGCTATAAAAACAACTTTTCCGGGCTGTTAATTCGTGAAAATTCGTGTAATTCGTGGCTA
>JAYUZN010000021.1:0-6365 GCA_043751755.1 Bacteroidota bacterium
TAACCGAGAAATGTTTTGGCGCAAAGGTTTATATTGATGCCCTCAAAACTTGGGCACAAGTGGTTGTCGTCCAAAAAATCGACCCTCAAACGGGAAATATCAACTCTACGCAAATCTATTTTTGCACCGACATTAGCGTAAGCCCACAAACGGTACTCAATTATTATCGCCTCCGCTTTCAAATTGAGTTCCTCTTTCGCGACGCAAAACAACACCTTGGACTCACACAATGCCAAAGTACGAATGCCAAAGTCCTCCATAATCACTGGAATTTAGCCCTTACTGTCCTCAACATTGCCAAAGCCTTGCATCACTTTGCTAAAGACTGCAAACAACGCAAAGCCTTCTCCATCGCAAATATTAAAGACCTATATATCAATAGATTATACCTCAATACTTTTATTTCCGCTTTCGGCATTTCAACCGATAACGAAAAAAATTCCCTAATAATAAGCCAACTCTTTACTAAGGGCAATAGGGCGGCTTAGATTTGTAGCGAAGTATTGTTTTGTAACAACGGGTGTGAAACACCCCATATTTTTTTTCATTTTTTTTCTTAAAATCCAAATACAAAATTACGAATAGGAAAACCTTTTTCATACAGGATTTCCCCTAAATCTTATAAGGTTTTCCCTATCCATGCGAGCGAATAAGCTATTATTGCGCTCATTATCACCACATTAAAGCCCCAAGCCATGCCAATCATCAAGGCTAAAATAGTGCCGATAACTGTGAAAAAACTGTTAATTGCCCAAGCAAAAGCGATTGATTGAGGAGAAGATAGCTTGCTCATGCCTATAGGAAATGCCATTCCCAGCAAAATCCCGATAGGAAATAGGGAAAAAACAGAAAGCAGCAGGCGGCTGATAAGCGAATATTCTAAGGTATATTCAAAAAAATAAGGCAGAAATAAGCTGTATAACAGAATAAAAATGACCAAAATAGGAATATGATAGCGAGGGAATTGAGGGTATTTTTCAGTAATTTTTGGCAAAAAATAGGAACCAATTCCTGTAAAAATCAGCAAACTTGCCAGTACAATGGCATAAGTATAGATAGGTTGTCCAATAAATAAGGTATATTTTTGAAGAAAAACCATTTCTAATAAAATAAAACCTAATCCAATTCCTGCAAAATACAGTCCATAAAAAGCTCTTTTTTCTCCTTTTTTTCTCCGCCAAAAAGCAGGCAATAAGATAAAAATCCCAGCCAAAAAGAAGGATTGAACGAAGAGAATGAGCAACAATATTTCTGCCACAGGTCTTATTTCCAATTCCGTCCAGACATCTGTTTTGAGCTGAAAAAGGGCTTTTACTTGGCTTATCTCTAACTTTAGCCACTTGAATCTGTGATTGAAAAAGGGCATGTCATCTGTTGCAGGTACGAGGCTTTCGGGCTTTGAAAGATACAATTCATCTAAGGAAGGAGTATGCAAAATGGCATAAAAAATGTTGCTTGTATCAGCGTGTAGGGGCGAATATTTTATTTTTTTGAAACTTAGGCTATCCTCCGGATTGTAGCCCATTCTTTTTTCAGCTTCTGCGATTTCTGGGGAGGTGAAAGGCGATTTTTTGCACAAAATTCCTTTGGGAGAAATGATAAAATGCTGCGAAAAATTGCTTATTCCCTGCTGCTCCATCACTTTGCGAAGGGTGCAAACCAAACGAGGAACTTGAGCAGGAGGGCGCGTGAAAAAAAGTACCCCATTTTCTGTCAAATGATTCCAATATTCCTCAAAAGCCTCTTGTGTCAGCACATAATTTTCTGCCAAACTCATTGCTCCAGATGCCATAGCTGCATTAGAAATCGTATGAATCGCCACAATAATGTCAAACTTTTCGGGGCTTCTGCGAATATAACTTCGTGCATCCTCTGTATAAAGTTCCACCTGTTTTTGCTGAAATAAATGCCCTACATAATCGTCCATTTTGTTCATTACCAAATCATTAATCAAAGGATTTATTTCTACTGCCACCATTTTTGATGCACCAAAATATAAGCCATGAAAGACTTCTTCCCCTCCACCAGAACCAATAATTAAGACTTTAGGGTTTATTTTATTTGTATAAGCACAAGCAGATAACAAACGAACTGTATCAGCTAATTTTGCGGTATCTTGCAAGTTTTTGACAAAAATAGTTACATCAGGGCGCAAATCTAACATTTCAGTTGCAGCTGTCCCCTTGTCAAAAGTGATGCAACGCAAAGAATCTACATAGTTTGGTCCTCTTTCTTTTCCCGCCATCTCATACACTTCAATCAAAGAAATGGCATTTGAGGCGGAATAAATCGGTTTTTTGTCCACCAATTCTTCTAATTTTTCGACAGAAACAGCTATAGGAAAAATATTATTTGCAAAAAAAGAAAATATAACAAGAAAAACAGTAAGGATAGCATAAGGAAGAACGTTTTTAGATTTATACGAAAAACTGATAGCTGATAACAACCCAAAAACGGACACAATGCTTATTGTTCCTCCAAGTTCAAAGAAACTAATTACAAAAGGAAATAACATACAACTTAAGCCGCCACCTACCAAGTCATACATATATAATTTAGGGATTTGTGTGGGCGATTCTTTCAACAAAGAGGCGATAATAAGCCCTGAAAAGAAAAAAGGCAGAATAGCAAAAAAATAAAATAATAAAAGTTTTATAAATTGTGTTTTACTTTCTAAAACAGCAAAGGGATTGAAGGGAAATGCCTGAAAAATGGCATAACCTAACATGACACTTATTGCGAAAGCAAGCGACAATTTCGCCCGAAAAGGGGGTAAATTCTTATTTTCTTCAGGCTCTTTTTGAAGTGCCAAATAACTACCTGCTGCCCCAAAACCCAATAAAGCAGTGGAAATGATGAGAAAGCCAAAATGATAATACCACGACACAGAAAAGGCGCGTGTAAGGGTTAATTCTAACAACAAAGTTGCAAAAGATGTAAAAAAAATACCTGTGTAGTTTCTCATAAGAACGCAATGTTTTTGCAAAGAACGCAAAGAAATAGCAAAAAACAAGGCACTTTACGTTCTTTGTGGTTTTATTTGTTAGGGCAAGTCCCTAATATTCCCTCAGAATATTTGCAAACCTCCCCATTTTTCCCCAACTTCGCCCCTTCAAAGCTACAATATGAAAAACACATTTCTCTTTCTCCTTTCCTGCCTCTCTATAGCAGCAGTCTTTGCGCAACAAACTCGGCAGCCTGCTGTGCAGCTCACAAACGTTGTGCCGGGTGTCTATGCTTTTACTGGAGCAACTCTTGTCATTTCGGCAGAAAAAACCTTGACTAATGCCACCCTTCTCATCAGAAATGGCGTTATAGAAGCCGTTGGAAATGAGGTAGATATACCAAAAGAAGCCCTTGTAAGAGAGCTAAAAGGGGCGTATATTTATCCAGCTTTTATAGATGCTGCGGCAGATATGAAAACCGATATAAAAGCAGATATGCCTAAGGCTAATCCAGAGGAGGAGGGCAATACGGCTCCCCAATATTTCTCCAAAAATGTAGGAGCTTATTATTGGAATGATGCCGTAAAAACCCATATTTCCCTTGCACAAAGCCTTGATAAACAAGAGAATGCAAAGAATTTGCGCAGTTTGGGCTTTGCTGCGGCAAATGTGCTGCCAAATGACGGCATTTTTCGGGGTACAGGCGTTTTGATGCAGTTGGGAGACGGAAAAGCAAGCCAAGAAATGCTGGCTACGCAAACTGCAACAGGGCTTTCTTTTGTCAAAGGCTCGTCAAAGCAGATATATCCTAATTCTTTGATGGGTTCGATTGCGCTTATTCGGCAAGTTATGTTAGATGCAGAACAGCAGGCACAGGCACAAAAAATGTATGCCAAAAATGCGCATCAAACTCCTCCTTTGATAAACCTAACGCTGGCAGCGTGGAATGAGCAAAGAGACAAGAAAATTCCTATTATTTTTGAAACGGCTTCGTGGCAGCATACTTTGGCTGCGGGAGATATTGCGAAGGAATTTGACTTACCTTTTATCTACAAAACGCAAGGAGATGAATATGAGCGAATCGAGGAAATAGTCGCATTGAAATCGCCCTTTATTGTTTCCCTCAAATTGCCACAAACCCCTGATATAAAGACACTTGCAGAGATGAGAGAATTGCCTTTTGCCTATTTCAAAAAGTGGGAACAAGCTGCGATGAATCCCTATATGTTGGCAAAAAATAAGGTACTTTTTGCCTTGACAACAAGCGGCACTACGCCCGAAGAATTTACAAAAGGACTTCAAAAAGCTTTGCAATATGGCTTGTCAGAGGCTGATGCTTTGCGGGCTTTGACCGAAAATCCTGCCAAGATTTTGGGCATTTCGGATAAATTAGGGACTTTGGAAAAAGGGAAAATCGCCAATTTTTCGATTGTGAATGGCAATATTTTTCGCCCAGAAAATAAAATATATGACATTTATATTGCGGGAAAAAAGCATGAAATTAACAAAATTTTGGACATAGATTTGCGCGGAAATTATGAAATGACAATTGCAGGTAAGTTGTATAATTGGCAGATAGAAGGAGATTCTTTCAAAACAGAAGCAACTGTTTTTGAAATGCCTGACACAAGTGCTTTGCATATTTTGCGTTTTGAACAATACAAAAACCTTGTGTATTTGACTTTTGAAAATAAGAAAAAAAATATATATCAATGTACAGGCATCTACGAATCTCCCTCTTTTAGCCTAAGCATACAAGATGAAAACGGCAATAAATCGACTGTAAATGTCCTTTTTTCTGCCAAAAACAAGCCTAAAAAGCCGCAGAAAGCCGCTATTTCGCCCATAAATCTGGCTACGATTTCGCCTATAACCTACCCTAACAAAGCATACGGGTTTGAAATGCCGCCAAAAGCCCAAAAGATTTTAGTTAAAAATGTTACGGTTTGGACAAATACAGGCAAAGGCATTTTGCAAAATACTGATGTTTTGTTAGAAAAAGGCAAAATTTCGGCAGTAGGCAAAGATATTGCCGCCCCTGCTGATGCACTCGTAATAAATGGCGCAGGAAAACACCTTACAACGGGTATTATTGATGAACATTCGCATATTGGAATTTTGCAAGGCGTGAACGAATATTCTCATTCCATCACTTCCGAAGTCCGAATTGGAGATGCTTTGGATGTTACAGACATCAATATTTATCGGCAACTTGCGGGCGGCGTTACGACTTCGCAGCTCTTGCATGGCTCGGCAAATCCGATTGGGGGGCAGTCGCAAATCATCAAATTGCGTTGGGGAGCGGGTCCCGAAGAAATGAAATTTGCGCAAGCTCCACCTTTTATAAAGTTTGCCTTAGGCGAAAATGTGAAACAATCAAATGCTGGAGATAACATGGTAACACGCTATCCGCAAAGTCGTTTGGGGGTGGAGCAAATGATAGCAGATGCTTTTGCGGCTGCGAAAGAGTATCAAGCGGCTTGGGCAGAATGGGAGAAACATGGCAAGGCAAAGCATCTTGTGCCGCCTCGTAGAGACCTGCAATTAGAGGCTTTGGTAGAAATTTTGGAGGAAAAACGGTTTATAACTTGCCATTCTTACGTGCAATCAGAAGTTACTATGTTGATACGTTTGGCAGAAAATATGGGCTTCAAAATCAATACTTTTACCCATATTTTGGAAGGCTACAAAATAGCAGATAAACTCAAACAACATGGCGCAAATGCTTCTACTTTTTCGGATTGGTGGGCATACAAGTACGAAGTGATGGAGGCAACTCCCTACAATGCGGCACTTATGACGCAGCAAGGGCTGAATGTTTGTATCAATTCTGATGATGCTGAAATGGGCAGGCGGCTCAATCAAGAGGCAGCAAAAGGCGTAAAATATGGGAACATGACAGAGGAACAGGCATGGAAAATGGTTACGCTTAATCCTGCAAAAGCCTTACATATAGATACTTACGTGGGTACAGTGGAAAAAGGCAAAGATGCAGATGTTGTGTTATGGTCAGATAATCCACTTTCTATTTATGCCAAAGTATTGAGTACGTATATAGATGGAAAATGTTATTTTGAGGTGGCACAAGATATGACAATGCGTGAACAAATCGGGCAGGAAAAGCTGCGGATTTGGCGCAATATGCAGGAAGATGCTGAGCCAAAAGTGGAGACTTCTTTGCTCAAAAAGGAACAAAGGTTGTATCATTGTGATAGTTTTGGGGAGTAAGGTCACCACAGATTAACACAGATTTGCACAGATAAAAAAAAATCCGTATCTTTTCCTCAAAAACCGCATTATATACCTGCCATTCACATTCTTAGGAACACGAAAAGAATAAAATTACAATTTACCACTAAGGCACAAAGGAAACTAAGAAAGAAAAAGCATGGCTTAGATGCCTTCTTTTACTATATTGCT
>JAYUZN010000022.1:0-10535 GCA_043751755.1 Bacteroidota bacterium
TACATACACGAGATTGACAACCCCTGCGGGCAAACCTGCTTCTATCAAGATTTCCATGATGATAGCGGCAGAATATATCTGTGAGTCTGCGGGTTTCCATACGCATACATTGCCCATCATGGCAGGTGCACAGGGGAGATTTGCGGCAATAGAGGTAAAATTGAAGGGAGTTAAGGCAAAAATAAAGCCTTCTAAGGGGCGATATTCCAAGCGATTCCACATTCCGGGCGGAGAATAGGGCTGGTCTGCGTAGATTTGTGTCATGTACTGCACATTGAAACGGAAGAAGTCCGCCAATTCGCATACGCAGTCTATTTCGGCTTGATAAGCGTTTTTGGATTGCGCTAACATAGTAGCAGCGTTCATTTTGGCACGATACTTTCCTGTTATCAAGTCGGCTGCTTTGAGGAAAATAGCTGCTCTATGCTCCCAACTCGTGTTTTCCCAAGCTTCCTTTGCTGCCAAAGCTGCTTCTATTGCTGCTTGTACGTGGGTGGCATTTCCATTGTGAAAATAGCCGATGGTGTGTTGATGATTGTGGGGAGGCGAAATGCGCACTTTCTGGTCTGTACGGATTTCTTTTCCCCCAATATACATGGGAATGTCTTTGATTTGTGCCGACATTTCGGCAAGGGTGTGCTTGAGCGCAGCCCGTTCAGGCGTTCCCGCAGCGAAGGATTTGACCACTTCGTTGTAGGGCTGTGGGACTTTAAAAATGGCGTTTGACATGATGTTGTTTGGTTCACGCAGATTTTCGCAGATGAATGCAGATTTCGCAGATGAAACACAAAACTTAGGAACACGAAAAGAATAAAATCATAATTTACCACTAAGGCACAAAGGAAACTAAGAAAGAAAAGTGTGGTTTAGATGTCTTCTTTTACGATATTACTTCGTGGTTCTTAGTGCCTTAGGGGTTATAAAAATATTATACTTAAAACGGGATAAATTTTCTCATTGCGGCGGGCTAAAGCCGCACCGCAATGAATCATATAACAAGGCTAAAGCCTTATTTATTGCTACTATTCATTGCCTTTCGGCTTTAGCCAAAGGCAATGATGATGGAAAATTTATCCCGTTCAAAGTATAACTCATTGTATATTCATTTCTCATCTGCGAAATCTCCTCTCATCTGCGAAAATCTGCGCAACAAAGGTACGCATTTTCCCCATTGATTCATTAATTTTGACTGAATAGGTATTTTTGCGCCCGTTTTTTCGTTAATAGTCGTAGTTTTACCGTCTTATTAAAGATGTTCCTAATTTCAGAAAATCAATATTTTATATTATGAAACAAATTCGTATAATCTGCACCTTTTTCATGCTTTGTGTGGGTGTTTTTTCCTCACATCTTGCCCAAGCTAAAGATATTCCCCTCAAAATAATGGCAGTAAGTGCGGGTCCTGATAAAAGCCTATGTCAAGGAGATACGACTATGCTCACAGGCTCTGGCGCGCTTATTTATTCGTGGACTCCTACTACGGGACTAAGTGCTGCGAATATTGCGAATCCTTTGGCATTTCCCAATTTTACGACTATGTATATATTATTTGGGACAGATGCGGTAGGGGGAATAACGAGAGATACCGTCATCGTAACGGTAAATGTGCCTGTGCCTGTCAATGCGGGACTTGATACGATACTTTGCGAAGGGCAGGCAATTGTACAGCTTTTTGCGGCAACTCCTGTCATCGTGGCTGCGTATAGTTGGTATCCTACTACGGGTCTCAATTCGGGGGTGATTCAAAATCCTGCGGCAGCTCCTGATACAACTACGCTTTATAGCGTTGTAGTAACGGATTTGAATGGCTGTAAGTCGTTTGGAGATAGGCTTGTAACGGTTTTGCCTAACAAAACCTATAACATTGGAGATACTTCTATTTGTGCCAAAGACACCTTGAACTTGTATGCTGGAGGAGGGATTTCCTATAGTTGGCATCCCGGAACGGCTTTGTTGAATCCTACAGATTCTACGAAAACTACTGCCTCTCTTATCATTTTGAATGATACAATCCTACAATTGGTGATTATAGACTCTTTTGGCTGTGTTATCAACCAAAATATACAAGTTACAGCAAATCCTTTGCCGCCTGTGAATGCTGGGATAGATACGATTATGTTATGTAGGGATTCTGTTTTATTGATAGCAACTTCTATCCCTGGCGTAACCTATACTTGGAGTCCGGGCAATGTTATAGACAATCCTTTTTCGCCCGTAACTTGGGGACGACCTTGGTACACAGGCGATTTAACGGTGATGGTGGTAGATGATGTTACAGGTTGTCGAAATTTTGACAGCCGACATGTATTCCTCAGCGACCATTTTCTCAATGTCAATATTTCGAGTCGAGATACGGTTTTGTGTCCCGGATTTTCGCTTCCTTTGTCCGCAAATACGACTCACCCCGTAATAGCGTATGGCTGGGAAAGTCTGACGGGAAATTTTGATAATATTGCTACTCAAAACACTGTTTTTACGCCTTGGGGAGATGGCGCTGTGCGGATTGTTGTCAAAGATTCTTTAGAATGTAAAGATGCTGCGGAAATAACGGTGTATCTTGACCGTTTTTGGGTGCAAACCATTCCTGATACTACGATTTGTTTTGGTACAACGCTCATTATGGGGACAAATGGAGGGGCTATTTTTCATTGGAGTCCTATCAGTGGCATAGACAACCCGAATTCTCCTGCCCCTATTGCGAATCCTTCGCTTACTACGACTTATTATGTGGAAACGATAGATGCGTTGGGCTGCTATTCTTATGATACGACTACGATTAGCGTCAATCCGCGTCCTGTGGCAAATGCAGGAAATGACCGAGAATTGTGTATGGGAGATTCGCTGCAATTACAGGCTTACGGAGGGGATAGTTATGATTGGTCGCCTGCAACGGGCTTGAGCAATGCCTTCATTTCCAACCCAAAAGCCTCGCCAATTGTGGCTACTTCTTATGTTATAACAGCATACAATCAATTTGGCTGCACTGACCAAGATTTGATACGGATAGAAGTGCGTCCTGTGCCTGTGATTGTGTATGGAACAGATGCTTCTATTTGTCAAGAAGATACGGTTTCGTTGTTTGTTACGGGGGCAGATAACTATGCTTGGTCACCGATAACGGGGCTTTCCAATGCAGGAACGGACACTTTGCGGGCTTTTCCTACAAAAACAACTATTTATCGGGTTATCGGCACAACGGAATATGGCTGTACAGATACGGGTTTTGTAACTATCAATGTAACTGACCTGCCGCATCCTACGATTGTGGGCTATCCCGGCATTTGTGAAGGGCAGAATATCCTCCTTTCTGTGAATGAAGGAAATACTTTTATGTGGAATACAGGAGAAACAAGTTCTGCGATTACAGCTACGCCTGCGAGTTCTATGTGGTTTACTTGTGCGGCTTTCAATGGGGTTTGTGGGGGAGAAATAGATTCCTTTTTTGTGGAAGTTTGGCAGAATCCTATTGCAGATTTTAGCCTTTCGCAGTTTACACAATTCGCGCCGATTCCCGTCAGTTTTACCAATAGTAGCCAATTTGCGAATACTTATACTTGGGATTTTGGTATGGAGGAGTTTCCTGTGTATGAAGAAAATCCTATCCATAATTTCCCTTTTGCGGGAGATTTTGTGGTAACTTTGGTGGCAGAAAGTCATAAAGGTTGTAAAGATACGGTAAGTAAGCCTATTTCTTTGGTAAATGCGAATTTGTATGTGCCGAGTGCTTTTACGCCAAATGCTTCTTTAGATAATGTAAACAGCACCTTTAAAGTGGGAGCTTATGGGATTTTGAAGCTGCATATAACAATAGAAGGCAGAAATGGGAATCTTGTGTATGAGTCGGATGACCCAAATTTTGAATGGGACGGCAAAATAAAAGGGCAAAACGCGCCTGAAGGGGTGTATGTTTACAAAATCGTGGCAATCGCAGAATCGGGCAAGAAGTTTGAGAAATATGGAACGCTGACGTTGATAAGATAGGGCTTTATTTCACGCAGATTTTCGCAGATGAAAGCAGATGTCGCAGATGTTTGCTTTTTTTCTGCGTGAACCCCAAAAAATCCTTATTTTTGCAAAAATATAATCAATATGCGTATAGACAAAATCAGTATAGACCATTTTAGGTGTTTTGAACATAAGGAAATATCCTTTCACCCGCAATTCAATGTCATTATTGGCGAAAATGGCTTGGGTAAAACGGCAGTTGTTGATGCGATTGCGTATCTGTTGAATCCGTATAGGCATGGACTTGCTTCAAATGGACTGTTAGAAATCAAACAGAAGGATATTAGGCGGGTGAGATTTGGGCGGACAGAAGAAGTTTCTGAAAAAGATACGGTTTTAGCTATTGAGATTAAAGATTTTTTCACAGATAACGAAAGGCATGACATAGCTTGGACTCTTCAACAAAATATTAATGTGTCTTATTTTTATGATTCTCAATATCAAGAAGCTCAAAATAAAGTAAGAAATATTATATTGCCAAAAGGAGTCAGTATGCTCAAAAAATATCCTATAATTGCCTATTACCCTGCAAATAGGATTGCTCCTCAAACGAGTAAAATCGCAGCCGAACAAATCGCACCAAACGGGTCAAGGTTTGATGCCTATAATAAAGCCTTAGAAAACAATCCTATTGATATACAACTCATTACAGCGAGAATAAAAACATTAGACTATGCTATCTACACTAAATCAAAATATACAAATGATGACCCTTCTTTAATCGGAATCCGAGCGGAGTTAGATGCAATCAAACAAGCTATAACCCATTGTATTCCTAATTGCAAAACAATAGATTTTCACTCTGATTGGAATGAGTTAATGATTGATTTTGGCAATAATGACATAAAACCCTTTAGTTTTTTGAGTGATGGATTTAGGAACATGTTGGCGATTGTAGCTGATATTGCACACCGTTGTGCAAGGCTTAATCCCAATTTGAATGAAGATATTCTGACCGAAACAGAGGGAATTGTGCTAATAGATGAGATAGATTTGCATCTTCACCCCAATTGGCAACGCACGATTGTAGGCAATTTGAAACGCACTTTTCCCAAAATACAGTTTATTGTTACCACACATTCGCCGTTTATTGTGCAGAGCCTGAAAAAAGAGGAATTGATAAATTTGCAGGAACCCGTAGAAGGCTTAGAAACAGACCTTTATAATTTGGGGTTAGAAGATGCTGCGGAAGTTATGAATGTGGAAGGAATGCCTAAAGGGATTCGTTTTATGGAAATGGTAGCAACAGCAGAAAAATATTATGATTTGATTGCATCAGGCGAAAATGGAAAAACGAAAGAAGAAATCGTTAAATTAGGCAATAAGTTGAATGAATTAGAAGCCATTTATAGTGATGATTCTGCCTTTGTTGCTTTGTTAAGGGCAGAAAGAAAAGTGAAAAAATTATGAGACCTGTACAAAAAAAAAGCGTAGGCGAAAAGCTGGGCGAGTTTACAATTCTGGCGGAATATAAACCCTATCAAACTGCAAAACAAATACTTGTGGCAAACTTAGGGGAGTATTGTAGTTATTGCGAAAGACCCGTAGGAGAAGAAGATATTGAAGTAGAACATGTTGAACCCAAAAGTTTGGTAAGTGATAAGGAATTTTCTTGGGACAATTTTCTGCTTTCTTGTAAGCGTTGTAATGGGAGAGATAATAAGGGAAATAAGCCTGTTGCCTTAATGGAAACTCATTTTCCGCATAAAGATAACACGCTATTAAGTATTTGTTATACAACGGGTGGAATGGTAAAAATAAGTCCTAATATCCCGATAAACTCACACGAATATCAAAAAGCAAAAGCACTTATAGATTTAGTTGGGCTTGACAAACGACCTGGGCATCCTCAATTTTTAGCAAAAGATAAAAGATGGTCTAAGCGGCGAGAAGTATGGGAATTAGCTACAAGATATTTAGAGGATTTTGAAAGTGAGAATATTAAGGTTCAGGTTATCACTGATTTAGCCCTATCAAGAGGCTTTTTTTCGGTTTGGTTTACCGTTTTTAATGCACATAAAGCAGTAAAAAAGGCACTTATTCAGGCTTTTGCAGGCACAGCGGATTGCTTCGACCCACATTGCACTCCCATTCCTCGCCCAACAAACGATTTTTAAATTCTTTTTTTTCCGAAATGAAATCGTCAAAACAGGTTCACGCAGAGTTTCGCAGAGTTAGAACGCAGATTCCCACAGATATATTTTGCTTTTCATCTGCGAAATCTGCTATCATCTGCGAAAATCTGCGTGAGATTCTTGTTACCGAATCAGCGTTATCGTACCTGACCGCTTGTAAGCCACATTATTTATCGTAAGTCCCCAAGCCGTAAAAGTATAAACCCCTTCTGGACAAGGTTTTCCGTCTTTTGTGCCGTCCCAAACATCATTTATAGCATTGAGCGTTGTGATGAGTTTGCCCCAACGGTCGTAGATATTCATGCTAAAAGTGAGAACATGTATGCCTTTGACAGAATAAACATCATTGACTAAATCCTCATTTGGGCTGAATGCATTGGGGAAAACTAAGACCCCATTTGGCACAATCACAAAATCCATTTTGGCAGTATCAGGACAAAATTCTGAACCATTGTACGCAATCAGCATAGCTGTAAGCGAGTCGGGAAAGTCATATTTATGGAAAGGGTTTATGGTTATGTCAAACATGCCATCTCCAAATAACCAAAGATAACTTTGCGCTTTTTGGGATTCATTTATAAAATGAATATTGGCATCTGTAACCAAAATCGGGTCTGTATGAGAAGGATAGGTAATAAAAGCCGCTTCTGCGCGGGGGATATCTTGAAGCCGCAAGGGAATCTTCCTATTACACTCATTTTTGTCTGTAACGGATACAGTATAAGTATGATTTCCCACAATATTGAGCAACATAGTATCTTGCCCAAGTCCATTTGCCCATTGATAGGTCAATTGCCCTGTACCCCCATACGCTCTTATCACAAGCGAGCCATTCGGAAGTCCACAATAAGAAGGATTCTTATCTACCAATTCCACCACAATAGGTTCAGGCTGTATA
This sequence comes from Bacteroidota bacterium, assembly GCA_043751755.1. Taxonomy (GTDB): domain Bacteria; phylum Bacteroidota; class Bacteroidia; order J057; family J057; genus JAAFHL01. The sequence continues at coordinate 7,039 of JAYUZN010000022.1, forward strand.
ATACTTACAAAATCAATGACTTGACAGCCATGCGCATCATGCGCCGTAACCTGATAAATCCCTGTATCAAGCCGAACATGAGAGGTATAAGTTTCAGGTTTTGTGTCCCAAGTATAAGTATAAGGCTGCGTTCCGCCCTGAACCGCAATATCTCCGATTCCATTTTTGGCGTTATGGCAGGTTACATTCGTAAAAGAAGCCTCTCCTTCAAAGGCTGTAGGCTCTGTAATCGCAAATTGCATCGTGTCATGGCAATTAAAATGGTCTGTTATCAACAGTTGATAATTGCCTACGCCCAAATTAATCGCTACATTGGTGGAGGACACAAAAGGACTCCAATTGTAATTGAAAGGGGCTACTCCCTGCTGAATTTGCGTGCTGATGATGCCATTATTTTCCCCGAAGCACCTTACATTTTGAATAGAAACATCAGAAATAACAGGTATAGTAGAAGCCAAGACCTGCGTATTCTCCGTAATTTTGCAGCCATTTCCATCTGTAACCTCTATAACATAAGTTCCTGCGGGCAGATTGGCAGCAGCAGCAGTTGTCGAAACCCCATTTGACCAAAGATAATTGTAAGGCTGAACACCCCCTCCAATGACAATAGAAGCCGTTCCATCTGCAAAACCTATACAAATCGTGTCGCCTGTGGCTGTGCCAATAAGTTGCGTAGGTTCTGTAACTGTAAAACTTTGCGAAGCCATACAAGTATGATTATCAATTACATAGCCTGTATAATTTCCTGCCAATAAATTCGCAGCTGTATCTGAAATCGAAGGATTTGTTACCCAACTATAGGTATAAGGCAAAGTTCCGCCCGAAGCCGTTGCTATCGCAGTAGCCTTCGCATCTCCAAAACACAAGTTGTTGCTATTGACAATATTTATCTCCAATAAAGGCGGTTCTGTAATGACAAAATTTTGCGAAGCTGTACAGTTATAAAAATCCGTAACGGTTACATCATAGTTTCCTGCCCCCAAATTGTTGGCTATATTTGTAGTAGAAACATTGGGAGTCCAGACATAATTGAGCGGAACTGTGCCATTAGCTACCGTAATATTTGCAGCCCCTGTATTTCCCCCAAAACACAAGACATTGCTCGAACTTGAGGCAGAAATAGTAGGCGGAATTGGCGCGGGAACAGTAACAGTGCCATTTACATTACAGCCATTTGCATCAAAAACAGAAACCGCATAAAGCCCTCCCGCAAGGTTGGAAATGGCAGAAGTGTATTGCGCAGGAGTCGTATTCCATGTATAAGTATAAGCTCCAGTTCCGCCCGTAACCATCAGGGTAGCCGTCCCATTGCTATTGCCACAGATGGCAGGGGTAGGCGTAATTGAACTAATGACAAGGGCAGGAGGCTCCGTTACTGCAATGTTATTGATACTCGTTGTACAATTATTGGCATCTGTAACTAACACATTGTAAGCCCCTGCCAAAAGGTTCGTAGCATCTTCTGTACTTTGCGTAGGTGCGCTATTCCAAGAAAAAGCGTAGGGCAAAGTCCCTCCATTTGGCGTAATGTCTATTGCGCCATTTGCCTGTCCGTTGCAACTCACATTTGTAACATTGGTCGTAGTGGCAGTCAAAACAGTAGGTTCCAAAATCGTGAATACATACGTCAAAGTACAGGTAGCATTTGCGGCAAAAGTATCTGCCAAATACACCGTATAAATACCCGCAGGGACATTGCTAATGCTTGTAGAATTGCTAATAGGCGGATTCCACCAAACCGTAATCGGGTTGGGCGAAGTCGTTTGGTAGGTAACAGAAGCCGAACCTGTGGAATCGCCATTGCATAAAATATTGGTTTGATTGGTGCTTGTAATAGAAGTATTGCCTGTAACATTGACCGTAATCGTATCTGTAACCGTTATGGGAAGCCCCACACAAGGGTCATAAACGGCTTGAATAACGTAGTCTGTCGTAGTAGAAGGGCAGATTTGCAAAGTAGCAGTATTGGACAAAACTGTAGTATCTCCAGCTTGAAACCAGTTCAAAGTAACATTTGACGCACCCCCAGAAGGGGTAAAACGCCAAGCATCATGGGTCGCAGTCCATAGGGTAGGATAATTTCTCCCCGGCACCACTACAGCCGCATTTCCCGCTGCATTTTGAATGCCATGAATCGCTGCACCGCTATTCCAACCTGAACAAAGCGGTTTATTTAAAATATAGGTTTCTATAACATTTGTCGTTTCATATAGTACGGTTTGCTGCGTATTTATCAAGTTATTGCAAGAAAACATAGGTACGAGTTCCCAATTGACCACCAAAGTACGGCAAGGATAGGTTCCAAGTACTTCATAGTTCACATTTCCGCCTACTCCAGGGTCTATATCATGAAAGGGACTCATAATAGAATTGACGGGGTTTTGGTTGTTGGGAATACCAAAGCTGATGGGCCATTGGCAATACTGATTGGCATATTGAGCCGTATTGAAACTAATAACCCCATTTGCGCCAATGACGCATTGCGTATAGGTATTTCCATAAAAACAGAAGGTAAAAGGCAGATTAATAAGCCCTGACCATATATCATCTGTATTCACAAAAACAGTGGTGCTACCCGTAAAAGCAAAGGGAACGTAGGGAATCTGCCCAACTGTGTAGGAGGTTGTTTGGGCATTTGGCACGTAGGTAGCGGTCAGCGTTCCGCAGCAATTAATGGTCGTATCTTGCCCCAAGACATTGATACTCACTTCGGGGCAGCCTTGCTGCGAATAAGCCCCAAAAGACAGCAATGTTAAGCAAAAAATAATGAGAGATTCTTTCATTATAAATGAATTATGATAGTATTAACGGTAAAATTACTTTTTCACAGGACGAATATAAGGCTATTTTTTAGAAATAATTGCAAGACTTATTTTTTTTGTGCTACTTTGAGGGTTGAATGGTAAAAATAAGCGACTGTACAGTTAGCAGTGAACAGTTAGCAGTGAACAGTTAGCAGTGAACAGTTAGCAGTGAACAGTTATTTCCCGTTTTTCAGCACGCAGATTCTCGCAGATGACAAGATTTTTATTTTTTTTGACAAGATTGACAAGATAAACAAGATAAGAAAATTAATGAGCTTTCTCATTTTTCATTTCTCATTTTTCATTTCTCATTTCTCATTTTTCATTTTCCCTCCCATGTCCACAGCCAAAAAAAGCAACAAAAAGCGCATAACCACCAATACCCTTCAAGAAATGAAGCAGGAAGGGGAAAAAATTTCCATGCTTACAGCCTATGATTACTCCTTTTCTACCATCATAGACAGTGCAGGAATAGACGTAATACTCGTAGGCGATTCCGCCTCAAATGTTATTCATGGGCATGAAACGACTTTGCCCATTACCTTAGACCAAATGATAGACCATGCTTCTGCGGTGGTTCGCGGGGCAAAAAGATGCCTTGTAGTCGTAGATTTGCCCTTTGGCTGCTATCAAGGTGATGAGAAAAATGCCCTCAAAAGTGCCATTCGCATTATGAAAGAGTCGGGTGGTCAT
>JAYUZN010000023.1:0-3121 GCA_043751755.1 Bacteroidota bacterium
TAGGGTGGCGCACCTTTGAAAGGTGCGCCACCCTATTATAACGTCAAGTCGTTATCTAAGTGCAAAATTAAAAAATAAATGGGAATAGAAAAAATATAGGGCATGACATTTTTCACAAAACCAAATAAAAATATGTTACAATTATTTTTATTTTGCATAAACCTTTTTTCCAAATCGTCATGTTATTTATTTTTCATTTCCTTGCGACCTTTGCGGTTACTTTGGGTTCTTTGCGGTAAAAAGAAAGCCCTTTGCGGTAAAAAATAATCTTTTTTGGCAATATTTTTGCAGGAGGTTTTTTATGAAAAATGAATTTTTTATGAAAAATTATTGTATATTTTTTTGTTTCTTGTATAGTGCAGCTTTTCAGGCTTTTGCGCAGCCAAAATGTATCTCTGGAAATTGCGAATCTGGCTCAGGCGTGCTGAATTATGGCATGTATGTAGGGCGATATGAGGGCGAATTCCGAAATGGAAAACGCGAAGGACTTGGCACAATGTACTACGCAGATGGGCGGCAATGGAAGGGAAAATGGGCAAAAGATGAGTTCAAAACGGGAACGACTACAAATGTGCCGTATCATTCCAAAGACAGCCTACAAGCCGAAGGAACTGCCGACCAAAACCCCTTTATAGATGCAATATATCGCATTGTGGCAACGGCAAGCACCAATTTTGACGACCTCAAAGGCGAGGCTATCGACCAAGAATATTCGCAATATGTCGTGTATCGTTCCAAAGTTACCTTTCCCAATGCGATTTCGGGGGAGGTGAAGGAGGCAAGCAGAAGTTGTCGCTATCTTTTTGGGTTAGCAATGACAAAAGAGCCTGCCGAAAAGCTGTTTGAGGGCTTGTATAGAAGCATAGAAATTGCGAATCCGCAGCATACCTGGCGTTTTGATGATTTGAGTGATAGCCCTGTTTTCCCCAAACACTACAAATTCTATAAATGGACAATAACCAATCCTGCTACGATTCGCTTGGAAATGATAAAATCTGAAAAAGAGGAAACAAAATATGATATTTGGCTGATTTTTACGCCTTGACCCCCACAGCCATGTAGAAAATGGCTGCTACGGGATGGGTGTGCAAATACTGCATATTTTCCACATTTAGCGATAAAAAAAATTCTTCTAAATTTGTTAAAATAATTGATATTCAAATTATTATAAATAATGTTCGATTAAGCAAATTAACACAGATTAGGTTTTTTCTTTATCTGTGTTAGGAATGAAATGTAAATAAGTTGATGATTTTATAGTCCCGTAGGGACGCGATATTTATAGAAAAAAACATGCCCCTCTCCCTCTCTTGTTTTTCGTGCTTGCACCAAAAACGCATTAAATTGGGGGGAATCCCATTTTCTATAAATATTTCGTGCCTACGGCACTAAGAAATGCTCAAAATGGCTGCTATAACTAAATCGTCAAGTTATTCATTTTTCAATACTTAGTTTCCTTCGTGTCTTATGTTCGGCACGCTCACTTACGAGTAGTGGTAAATGATGATTTTATTCTTTTCGTGTTTCAAAAATAAGGTAAAAAAAAGTTTTTTCACGTAAAAACAAAAAAAAGTGAAAAAAAACGAAAAAAGGTGTTACCTTTGTAGCAAGTTTTACGTATTATACATACAATAGTTGAAAGCGATTGTTTTGTGCAAATAATCGTTTCTGAATCATGAACATTGAAAACATCACAGAAGCAATACTATTTGCCTCCGAACAACCTGTAAAAATCGCAGAATTGCAAGAAATTTTTGCCAAAATACGCGAAACACAAGGAGATTTTGAACAAATAACGGATACAGACCTTGACCAAATTCTTGCTTTATTGACACATAAATATGATACAGACCACCATTCTTTTGAAATTAGAAAAATCGCAAATGCTTATCAATTTTTTACAAAATCAGGATATTATCCCTATATAAAACAGGCAATTCTCGTCAAAAATCAAAAACGCTTGTCAAAAGCAGCTCTCGAAGCACTTTCTATTATTGCCTACAAGCAGCCAATCACAAAAGCAGAGATTGAGCATATTCGAGGCGTAAACAGCGATTACGGCGTTCAAAAATTATTGGAACGAAAATTGATATTCATTTCAGGAAGGGCAAATGCGCCCGGCAAACCACTTTTGTACAGTACAAGCGAATTTTTCTTGCAATATCTCGGCATCAATCAGGTAGAAGACTTGCCTAAACTCAAAGAATTTGAACCAACTTCTGAACAAAATATCACACAATATCTTCAAACCGAAAATATTTCCACGCAAAACTAATCACATCACAAGCAAATTTTTATGGAATAAACAATACCCATTCGTTTTGTTTCTACTTAATTTTTAATTTCAATTTTTTATTTTTATTGACCCATGGCACATCTTGAAGAAAATGATCGTTTTGAGAAAAACGAGAATTACAACAACAATTCGCAAGGAAATGATGACAAACCTGTGCGAGAAGACGGCGAAAATGATGGCAACAAGCCATATTATCAAAGGCGTTATGTAAATACAGGAGACAATCAAAACCGCAACAATTACCAAAATAATAACAGCGGTTATTATCGCAACAATGAAGGCGAAAACAATGACAAGCCCTATTACAAACGTCCCTACAATCAAGTCGAAGGCGCAGAGAATGACAAACCACTGTACTACAAACGCACTTACGACAATCACACCGAAGGCGACAACAACAACAACAACGGTGGCGAGAACAACGACAAGCCGTATTACAAACGCCCCTATAACAACGAAAATAGCGGGACAGGCGGCTACAAACGCCCTTACAATGCAGAGGAAAACAAAAATGCGGGCGATTTGAACAATGATAGACCTCACTATAAACGCACTACGTATAATGCGGACAATAATAGTGGCGGCTACAATCAAAAACGCAGCTATAACAATGAAAATGATAATAGCAATAGTGGCTATTACAACAACCGCCGCAACTTCAATGATGGAAGCAGTGAGAATACCGAAAACACTGAAAATCATGGCGGAGAAAAACACACCTTTGTCAAAAAAGCAAATGTAACGCCAAGAACAGAGGACGAGAACGCTGAAAACCGCAACAACTATCAGCAAGGAGGTTATAATAATAACCAAAACAATCAGGGC
>JAYUZN010000024.1:0-2062 GCA_043751755.1 Bacteroidota bacterium
ATAGATAGAATCAAAGCCGTTTTGGGCTATCTTTTTGACGAGATTCGCCGCAGAGGACGCATTTCCGAAGCCCGTTTCAATGAAATTATAGATGCCGAAAAAAAGGTGAGCCAATCGGTTGCGCCTACCGAAGAAGGTGCTGTGCTACATGGCACAAGCGGCGGAATCATTAAACCCAAAACACAAGGACAGAAAAATATAATTCAGGCTTCGGAGGAAAATGATGTGATTTTTGCGATAGGTCCCGCAGGAACGGGCAAGACTTATATGGCAGTTGCGCTGGCAGTCAAGGCGTTGAAAGAAAAAAGGGTCAAGAAAATTGTGCTATGCCGTCCTGCGGTAGATGCGGGGGAAAGTCTGGGATTTTTGCCGGGAGACATGAAGGAAAAAGTGGACCCGTATCTGCGTCCTATGTATGATGCGTTGGAGGATATGATGCCTGGCGAAAAACTCAAATATTATATGCAGCAAAATGTGATAGAAATTGCGCCTTTGGCCTATATGCGGGGACGCACGTTGAGCAATGCTTTTATCATTCTGGACGAAGCGCAAAACACTACAGAAATGCAAATGCGTATGTTTTTGACCCGTTTGGGCGAATATTCCAAAATGATTATAACAGGTGATGACACGCAAATAGACTTGCCGCCACGCACGCGTTCGGGTTTGATACAATCTGTGCGTATCTTGCAGCATGTCAAAGGCATAGGGATTGTTACGCTTTCGGCGGCTGATGTGGTAAGGCATAAATTGGTGAGGGATATTTTGGGAGCTTACGCAAAAGAGGATAATTCGTAAGTTCATGTATTTCACGCAGATTTTCACAGATTTAACCGCAGATTTTCGCAGATTTTTTTTAATCTGCGAAAATCTGCGTCCACTATCTGCGAAAATCTGCGCGAAATAATCTTCTTTTTTTTTCGTTCTATTTGTACAATCCCATTTTGTTTATTACTTTTGCGCCTCCATTTTTCCTTGTAAAAAAATATTATGATAAAATACATTGTTGGAATATGCCTTGCACTCATTTTCGTTTCGGGCTGCACCTCACGCACAGAGACCGATGATGCCTTGATTCAAACCTATCTTGCAGACCACAATCTGACAGCTACCAAAGATGCAACAGGCATTTACTACCTCATCACCAAACAAGGCACAGGCATCAATGCCACCGCAAGTTCTTCTGTAACCGTTAATTACAGTGGAAAACTCCTTAATGGAACGGTGTTCGATAGCGGCACAAATGTAACTTTTGCCTTATCTTCAGTCATCGAAGGTTGGAAAAAAGGCATTCCTCTCATGAAAGAAGGCAGCGAAGGAACGCTTTTTATTCCCTCAAAACTCGCTTATGGAAACAAAAAATCGGGCAGTATTCCCAGAAATTCCGTACTCATTTTCGATATAGGATTGATTAGCGTCATTAATTGAGAATTGAGAATTGAAAATAGAAAGTCGAAAATGATGTTTTTTCCTTATTCCTTCTTTCCTTATTCCGTTCTTACCTTCTTATTTATACCACCATGCCACACATTTCTCAACGGGCGATTGCCATGCCCGCCTCTCCCATTCGCAAATTAGTGCCTTTGGCAGAAGATGCCAAAAAAAGAGGCACAAAAGTATATCACCTCAACATAGGGCAGCCCGATATAGAAACGCCCCACGCGTTTTATGAGGCGATTCGCAAGGCAGACCTCACCGTATTGGCATATAGTCATTCGGCAGGAAATGAGTCTTTGCGCAACAAAATTGCGGAATATTATACCCGTTTGAACTTGCCCCTCAACCATCAGCAAGTCTTAGTGACCACAGGAGCCTCCGAAGCTTTGGCTTTTACCTTTATGAGTTGCCTCAATCCGGGCGATGAAATCATTGTGCCAGAGCCGTTTTATGCCAATTATATAAGTTTTGCACTGACGGCAGGAGTCAAGATTTTGCCTTTGACTACGCATATAGAAGAGGATTTTGATTTGCCCCCAATAGAGGCATTTGAAGCCTTGATAACACCTCGCACGAAGGCAATTATGATATGCAATCCGGGCAATCCTACAGGCATTTTGTATCC
>JAYUZN010000025.1:0-1749 GCA_043751755.1 Bacteroidota bacterium
TAGCAGTCGTAGTATTTTTGGAGGCGTGCATACTACTGCCGCCGCCGCAGGGGTAGCGCAAATAGATATTGGGCTTACGCAATCTCTTTGGCGTAAAAAGGGTTGGGGTTTGAGTGCCTCGCCAGTCTTTAATTTTATGTATGGCTATAAGTCTTTTCGTTTTTATCCACAATTAGATATGAATGTTTACAAAGAATACGGCGTAAAAAAGCATTTTGTCTATTTTTCGCTATCTAATTGGTTTGTACCTTACGCAAAGCGAGCGCATGAAGTAAAGCAGCCTACCAATTATATTCCTAATTTGGTGCTGGGAAATACTTTCAATCGCCCTAAAATGAGTTATAACTTAGAATTACGTTGGCTCGCACCTTTTAACAATAACCAAAAAGTAGTTCCTGATTTTAACGGCATTGCAAAGCAAGGAAGTTTAGGATTTTATATAGGCGTGACAAAACGTTTCTAAGCAGGTAAATTGTCGCAGGTAATAGCAGATTTTGGGTGATATGTGTAGCGCATGTTTTAATTTACGTTAGACAAAAAGAAGCAAATTTTAAAAGGCTCAGGCTAAAGCCTAAGCTACAGGTAAAACAAAATACAGTTAGATAATTACTTACTTGTACTTTTAGCAACTTATTAACATTACAAACAATGAAAAAACTTATCTTTCTTTTTCCTATATTGTTTTGCTTTTCAGCATGTTTGCGCTTGAATAGCAATCTGTTTAATGGCGACAACACGATTACTGCTTACAAGTTAGATGCTTTTAAAAATGAGATAGTTCCTTTGGATAGCAGCTATTTTATTCCTGATAGCCTTATACATTTGTTTACAATAGAATCAGATGATAATGGCGACAAGGCAAAAATCTATGCTGTTTATATAGGCGATACAAATAAAATTGCAACAGATACGGTTATTTTGTACAGTCATGGTAATGCAGCTTATATGGATATTTATTGGACAAGAGCAAAATTATTAGCGCATGTTGGAGGCAAAAATCGTTATGGGGTATTGATGTATGATTATAGGGGCTATGGACTTTCAGAAAAACATTCTACAGAAAACAGCATGTATGCTGATGCGGACGCTTGCTGCAAGTGGCTCAAAGTTAAAGGCTTGACAGATGCGCGTTTTGTCATGTATGGTTTTAGTTTGGGAACTGCGCCTACTTGCGAGCTGACAGCTCATAAACGTACCTTAAGCCCACAGCGTTTTATCTTAGAGGCTCCTTTCGCTTCTACTGAAGAAATGGTGCAAGATGCGGGTTTATTGAATATGCCAGCATCTTTTTTTACGGATAATAAAATAGATAATGCGGGGAAGATTAGGGATATAGAGCAGCCTTTTATGTGGATTCATGGCACGTCTGATAGCTTTTTGTCATTGGCAACACATGGGCAAGTTGTGTATGACAATTATAAGGGGGCTTACAAAGAAGCGCACAAGATAGAGGGGGCGGAGCATAGTACTATCCCGCCTGTTTGGGGCTATAAAAATTATTTGGCGGAGATGGAGGCTTTTATGGTACATTGATTTCCTGCTTTTAATCCGTTGTTGCGGTGTGAACAACTGCCTTAAGAACGAAAATTAAATAACTTAACAGTTTGTTATTTGCCCCCCTCCCCCCCTAAAGGGGGGTATAGCCTTTCTCCCCCCTAAAGGGCTAATCTTGCAACAGAAATTTACGACAGGTAGTTATTTTAATTTACAATTAATACGAATATCTGATATTTTTTTAATTTTCTTTTA